>DAIQOB010000263.1:0-4665 GCA_036788075.1 Syntrophobacteraceae bacterium | reverse complement strand
AGCGGGTTGTGAAGTAGAGATCGCCTCCCTTCTGGGATTCCATGGCTTGGTGGGCGTTATTGACGAGATTCATGACGACCTGCCGCAGCTTTTCGGCATCGCCGGTGATCGTCGGGATTCCCTCAGCCAGTTCCATGTGCACGTCGATATGGTTGAGGTTCAAATTGTGTCCCGTGACGGCCACAACATCCGAAACGATCTCGTTGGGGTCAAGGTTTTCCCTGGCGCTGCCCGACTGCCGTGAATACTTCAGCAGATCGGCGACAATCTTGCGGCTCGCTTTCGTCTGCCTCTCGATCACCTGCAGATTCTGGTAGATTTCAGAATCAGGATCGAAGTCATCCATCATCAACTGAGCATATCCCAGGATGACTCCCAGGGGCGTATTGATCTCATGGGCGACCCCCGCCGCCATCTGCCCCACCGAAGCCATTTTCTCACTGGATACGAGCTGCTCCATCATGGTCTTCAGACGGGTGAGATCCTTGGCAATTCCTTCGGAGCCGATCACGGCTCCCTTTTCGTCATAGAGGGCGGTGGCGGAGAGCAGCACGTCGATGACCGACCCGTCTTTCTTGACAAATTCAGCCTCGAAATCAATGAGATAGCCGTCTCTCTCCAATATGGACGCATAAGTGGCGACATCGCCTTCATTTTTGAAGATGCGTGTGAGGGAGAGTGCAGCAATTTCCTCGTGGGTATAGCCGAGCATCTCCCAGCCTGACGGGTTCATCTCCACAATGGCATGATGGGTGTCGGCAAAGAAGACCATGTCTTTCGATGCCGTGAAGAGGTGCCGGAATTTTTTCTCAGATTCGGAAAGTTCCGCTGTACGCTCCTCGACCTTTTCCTCCAGGTGGAGGTTGAGCTCCTTCAACGCCCGGGCAGCCCGGGCCACCCGTATTTTCGACTGCTGCAGCTTGGCCGCTTTCTGCTCCACGGCCTCGTAGGCCTGGACCCCCTGGTGATAAAAAATCATCACCGCAGACACGGAAATCATGCACAGGGTATTGAACCCTCCCGAATAGGGGGCGAAGACCTTCCAGAGGTCGCGGTTGCCGAGGACGTAAAGGATATTCTTGAGGAGGTGGCCGGCCGCCCTGGAAATGCAGAAGGCCGCGATGGCCAGGGTGACATAGAACAGGTAACTCCAGAGGAAGTTGTCCGGCTGCTTCCTGGTGAGCTTATAAGCGTAGTAGGCGGCGAGAAACGAAAAGACAATGTTGGCCATTGAACCGATCATGTCGATGGCGATGGTGGGGAGGAGGGGGATGCTGTTCATTTTTTCCTCCCGTTGGGCTCGTTTTCAATGGATTTGTAGAACGAGCGCATGGCGAGGAAGAGCAGGAGCAGGCCCGGGACAATCACCAGGTGATCCATCTTGGTCAGATAGTAGATGACTTTATGGAGGGAGAGGGGGCCGAGGAGGCGCATCCGGAGGTAGTCTTCACTGTTGGCGAATTGATCGGCCGTGATGAGGACCTCGGCCTGATGGCCGATGAACGCCACCAGGTTCCAAAGGACCATGACTCCACAGAAAAACTGCAGAAAAAGCCAGCCCTTGCCGCTGAAGCCGGTGCGGCGGATATCCAGGAAAAGGTAGCCGAGGGCGAAAATGAAATGGAGATGCGCCATCTGATGGACGTAAAGCCCTTCGGGCTCGCCATGCACCTGCAGGGCGAGGGCCTCACCGGGAAAGCACAGCAAAAGGGCGATCGGCAGCATCCATGGCAGGGCAGGCTGTCGACGGTTTGCCGCAGGTTGGCAGGCTGACACCTTGGGCAAATTCATGATTGTGCGTCCGAAGCCCTTGAAGGGCGGTGGGTCAGTCCCCGAAGGCCTTTCCCAGGAAACGACGGGGGTTTTGGGATAAAACGAGCCACTCCACTTCCCGGGGAAGCTCGAGCTCTTCGACAACCCGAATGTACTCCACGATGGTCTCGGCTTCGTAAAGAAATGCATCCGAACCGAAGCAGACCTGTTCGGGGTAATGCAGGATGAATTCCCGGTAGCCTTTGGGAGATTTACGAATGTAGGGAAGCATGGAGGCCAGGTCGGTGAAAACGTTGGGGTACCGGTCCAGGAGCTTGCTCAGGCCTTTGCGGCTGATCCCGAAATGGGGGAAATCTACCCGCACGTTCGGGAAGTCTCTCAGCAGGGCTGAGGCCACGTCGGCGTAGTGGTGCACATCCATGTGGTAAACCAGGGGCAGGTTGTGTGTCTCTGCGTACGCGAAGATTTCCCATTCGCGCTCGTGGTAGGCTTTCAGAGAGATTCCGAGGGTCTCGGGAACGCTCTGCAACTTCATGTCGTTGGCGTCGTCGGCGAGGTAAATTCCCTTAAGTCCCCGAAAACCCCGCTCCATGTAGTCCGAGAGGCGGGTCTTCACGTCGCCGCCCCAGAGGTGGCGGGTGTCGACGAAGGGCAAAAGTGTCGGCCTGTGCTCCTGGGCGAGGGCCAGGAGGTTATCCACTTCGTGAAAAAGGGGATCTCCCCGGTTGTCTACGTACCGTGGGATCAACCCCCACATCTGCTCCGCGTCGAGCGTCGTGTTGACGAGCCCGACCACGACCATCCGGATGAGCCCCTCAGCCATGGCCGAAGCGAGTCCCTCTCGGACACGGTCGGTATGTTTGGGCGATGTAAAGCAGTGAGTATGAACGTCGATGACTTCGTGGGGCATTCCCGTTCCTTTCTCTGCCTGTTTGGGCGCCGCAATCGAGGTCGCTGCCGTGGCGGTATAGTTTGATATCACGGGGGGAGAGCCGCCTGGGAATGTTTTCGGATAGCAGGTCCTTTGAGAGTTGTCAACGGAGTTGTCAACACGCATCCCGGCTCCAGTTTCCATGGATGACGGAATAAAAATTTGTTCCTCAGGGACTGGCGGATTGCAACGCGTTTCCATCTTTCCCCGGTTGAACATACCGCAGGTCGTCGGGCTTTGGTCCCGTGGGTCTTGATCTGCTCTCCATGGCCTCTTTCAGTCGCAATCTCAGGTCTTTGGCTGCGATTGTGGCAATTTCAGCGATTTGTCGGAATTTTTCGGAGCTCATGTCGCTCGATATTCCCACGACCCAGATGGCCAGAGGGAGTCCTCGTTTATTGTTCACCGCCACTGCAACTGCCCAGACTCCTGAAATGTACTCTTCATCATCCGTGGCATACCCCTCGGCACGAACCTGCTCCAATTCGGCAAGATAATTCTCAACATCCGTGATGGTTTTGGAGGTGAAGCGAGGGAGCCCCTTTTCACTGACAAGCTGAAGTACAGACTCTTGCGTCTCCTGAGCCAAAATCACTTTCCAGACCGCACCGGCAAACAGAGGCAGGGTTGTTCCCATCGGTGCTGAAATTTTTAAAGACTCTACAGCTTCTGACGAGGCAGTGATCATGACGCGCGTCCGGATGCGAGCCCCCAGAAAAACTGTCGCGCCCGTACGATCGCGGATCTCGTTGAGGATGGGCTGGGCGAGCCTGTTGACCTTCCCGTACCTCCAATCGGTGAAAGCCAAATCCGCGACTGTCGGGCCGAGAAAAAGCTCATGGGCATCATCGCCCAGGATGAGGGCCTTTTCCCGCAACAGTGCGTGAACCAGACCGTGAGTAGTGCTCCTGCTGTATCCCAGCCGATCGGCGAGCTCGACGAGCCGCAGACCGTGCGGGGCCTCTGCGACTGTCCGCAGGAGTTGGAACGCTTTGTGAACTGCCGGAGCTTGATATCCGTTTTGCTGAGAAATGCGGTCTTGTTTGGGCATAAGCGTATTACCTACCATTGCTCGTTGTGAGGGGCTTCAGTTTTCCAAAATTCAGTATAGCGAAAAAACAGGATAAAGGGATAGAGAAAACAATCCCGGCCGTGGCTCTTTGATTCAATGAGTTCCCGGTAAAAATTTACCATTGACCACGGCGCAGAAAGGAATCGTCTGAAGCCTCTGTCGTTCCCTGTTTGCCACGTATCTTTTGGGGTTGAAGATTAATTATTAATATAAATCAATATTATAGATTCTAATTTGGCTCAGAGGCCTTCGATGTGGATACGGCGCTCAATATATGCTTTTCATGGCATACTGCAAAGCTTTTTTATTGACAATAATCTTCGCTTACGAATAGAATTAAATCGAGTTTCGATTCAATTCACTGAATTTATTGCATGACGGTTCTCATACATAAAAGAGGTTGCCGGTACCTCCGCCAATTTGGGAAGATCGAGTGCGCATGTCCTTGTGGAAAGCCGCTGCCAATGGGCCCGACTCTTTTTCTGCCACTCCAAGCCCCCTGTTTCTCTTTGCCGCTCCATTATGCAACCCTGCTGCGTGGCCTGCTGCACCATTCCCCGGCGATTTTGTTGAAATATAAAGTCTCTATCAAACATTTACTTTACCACGTGAAAGGAGAAACACAATGCTCCTGCCCAAGTTTGATTTCCATGAACCGGCAACGCTCGAGGAAGCCTGTCAGATCATGGCGGAGTACGGCACCAAGGCCAAAGTCCTGGCTGGTGGGACGGACCTGCTGGTGGATATGAAGAAGAAGCTGACCACCCCGAAGCAGGTCGTTTCCATCACAAGAATCAAAGAAATGAAAAGGATCGAAACCTCTCCCGACGGCTTGAAGCTCGGTCCCTGTTTAACAGTCGCCGACGTGGCGGTGTCGGAAGCCATCGCA
>DAIQOB010000262.1:0-4670 GCA_036788075.1 Syntrophobacteraceae bacterium | reverse complement strand
GGCGAACGGTTTGTTTTGTTAGAAAACTTTTGCTAAGCTTCTTAACAGATTCTTTTTTTGAGTGTGGTTGGCCTCGCGCAAGGCATCGAGCTTATCTTTCTTTACTCATTTGTCGCAAATCACAACAATCCTGTCGTTTTTCGCTACAAGTTTTTTAACACTTTGTATTTAAATCACTATCCAGCATCGATCACCCCACCCCTCACCCCTTCTGTCTCTATTTGCGCCATACCCATCTGAAAAGGCTGTCGACAAGTTCGCGCTCCAGCTGTGCCGCTGGACCCCACTGATCCTTATTCAAGACAGCTTTACAGCCCTCCGGGTCATTCAGCTGTTCGAACGCATGCCTCCTGGCATCGACCTTGCTCTATTTTGGAGGACAACAGGGAGCCGGATCCGGGGAACCTTGAGCCAGCGGCTTCCCGGGGTGGATCACCACACTCAGAACTGACAGATCGCCTGGTCGTGCAGGCATGGAATCTCAAGGCAAGAAAGAGAGGCACACAATGAGCGAAAAACATCTCAAGGAAAAAAAGGTGTCCGGTTTCAACATCCTGGAAAATGAATGCATCTGGATGAAATCCGGCTTGGTGTCTTTCAAACGTTGCGAGAACGCTTACGACTGCAACAGCTGCCAGTTCGACAAGGCCATGACGGCGGCCATCCAGGCGAAAAAAAATGTCGAAGAGACGCGGCAGAGCTTCCGAGAGGCGGCCAAAGCCAACAGCTTCATGGAGCGGCAGTGCCGTCACATGTTGAGCGGGCGCGTTGCCGTGAAACGATGCGCCAACGATTTCCGCTGCGATGTGTGTGAATTCGACCAATTCCTGGAAGACGAAGATGCCCGGCATGCCCTTGGAAAAGTCCCCATCGTGCAAGTCGACGGGTTCCTGTACTCAGACAGCTACTATTATCACCAGGGCCACACCTGGGCACGCGTGGAATACGGCGGGCGCGTGCGCGTCGGCGTGGACGATTTCGCCATGAAGCTCTTGGGGCGCCCCAACGGCTGGAATCTGCCGCACCTGGGCAACAGGGTTTCGCCCGAGGTGCCCGGTTTCTCCCTGAAGCGCGACGCCAACGATGCCCGGGTCTTTGCGCCCCTGGAAGGCATCGTGGTGGCTGTCAACCGGGAAGTCCTGGAAAAGCCCGCCCTTCCCCACCACGACCCCTATCAGAGCGGCTGGCTCTTCCTGCTGGAGCCCCTCAAATTGAAAAAGGGGCTGGAAGGCCTGGCTTTCGGGGAACAGGGTCATGCCTGGCTGCACCATGAATTCGAAACCCTCCAGCAGCTCATCATGCCGGGCCACGGAGCCATGGCGGCCACCGGCGCCCCCCTCGTGGACGACATTTTCGCCGCCGCCCCCGAAGTGGGATGGAAGAAACTGGTGAAGACCTTCCTGCATACGGATTGATTTTCGGCCCTATCCAGGGACACGCCAAGAACCTTATACGAGGGGGAAAGCTCACCGGGCTTTCCCCTTGTTTGTTTATACTGTCCGCGGATGAGATCGTGACTTTTTGATGACCTGTAGGAGCGGCTTCCAGCCGCGACAAAGAGAACTGATTCCCAAGAGAATTGCTGGAAGCCGCTCCTACAAAATTCCATATTTCAATCGATCCTGGTAATCACCTATCGAGTCCCCATGCCGGCATCCCGAATAAAATCACATTGACAGGGGATCACGAATTGCTAAAAGATGTAACGTTCCATCTGAAATCCGCCGGCGAAGTACGAATCGCAGGTACCCTGCATCCCTCGTTTTTCTCCACAGGACTATCAAAATGTGCTTGGAAGCCGGCTAAAATTCATCTCGGAGGAGGCGGTATGAGTGTGACGGCACGAGACGTCATGGAGACCCGGTTTCGCACCCTTTCCCCACAAACTCCCATCACCGAGGCGGTAAACATTCTGGAAGAGGCCAGTGAGGAGAGGGGGCAGCGTGTCTTCGGCATCATGGTGACGGACGAAGAGGGGCATCTTGTCGGCATGCTTTCCATGTACGACATTTTGCTCCTCATGCGCCCCAAGCACATCCACATCTGGGGAGAAATGAAGGACATCGATGTGAATGGCTTCATCGAAGAAGCCTGCATCCGGGCTCAGCCCATCCTCGTGGGAGACATCATGACGACGGATGTCATCACCATCGCACCGGACACACACCTCATGTTCATTCTGGACCTTATGATCAAGAAGCATATTCGCCGCATTCCAGTCCTGGACGCGGGGGAACTGGTGGGCATTGTCTACATTTCGACGGTTTTCCAGCACCTGATGCGTCGCATGAACCGCTGAGGAACTGCCGGTTTGAACGCGCAATCTTCCAGGTCACACAGATAGCAGGGCACTCCATGAAACCCGCTGAACGGAAAAACGTGTTGAGCCATTTGAAAGTGCGGGAAGCCATGCGCAGGCTGACAGTCCATCTCCCGCGCGACGCTTCACTGGAAAAGGCTGCCCGATTCACCATCAAGTACAAGGTCAACGCCCTCCTCGTTACGGGGCAGGACCTCGAACCCGTGGGAGTGATTTCCAAGACGGACCTCATGGGCGCCTACTATGCCGAGATGCCCCTGGAAACGCCGGTGGAATCCGTCATGATGGCTCCTCCCCTCTTCTGCCGCATGGAGGATTCCCTGGAAGCGGCTCTCGAATCCATGCGCACGCATCGGGTCCACCGCCTTTTCGTCCTGGGAGACGATTCCCCCGAGGCAGTGGGCGTTCTCGCCAACCCGGACATCGTGGGATTGCTCTATAGGTACTGCCACCAATGTGAGAGGAGCATCATCCGATCGCGGAGTGCCGGCGCCGACAAGAGCTTCGCCGACCGCTTCACGGTCGCGGAAGTGATGACTCCCTCCGTCCAGGCGCACCGCCGGAATGAAAGCCTGACACAGGTCATGGAAGGTCTTTCGGCTCATCGCCTGGGAGCCGTTCTCATCATAGACGAAGCAGGGCTGCCGGTGGGAGTGCTTTCCAAGACAGACCTCATCGTCGCGTACAAGCACGGGGTTCCCACGACCACGCGAGCCGAAGCCATCATGCATGCCCCCGTGACCACCTGCCACCAGGAAGCCCCCTTGGCCCTGGCCATTCACAAGATGATTTTTTCAGATGTCTACCGCCTGTTTGTCCATAGACATGATCCTAAAAACATCGTGGGCGTACTCTCCCTCACGGATGCCGCCAGAATCCGGTCCGGCTCCTGCCGCGCCTGCATGAGCAGTCGCATTGAGATCGAGAGCGCTCTATAAGCTCACACCTCATTATTAGACACTTCACCCCTGGTTCAGTACATCAGTCAACTCCCAAGCCTCTTGCGAGCGGGCTGACCGAGGGAAGCCGGGGCGGTTCCCTGGAAGAAGCGGATGAGGGGAAGGAGCCAGGGATGGTTTTCCGCCCATTGTTCCACAGCCCTTTTCTGCGAAAAGTGCATGAGGAGGAGCACGAAGATCATGAGGGGGAAAGGGGCCACCTGGAAGACCTGAGCGGGTATTGAAGGCCACTGGTTCTGGAAGGAAATGCCCATCATCTGCAGCCAGGCGAAGAGATAGGCTCCGCAGGCCACTTTGACGGGATGCCATCCCCCGAAGATCACGATGGCGAGAGCGATCCACCCCATGCCTTCAGCGCCCTGGGGCCGCCCCCAGCCGGGTTTGGTACACAGGGAAAACGCGGCTCCCGCCACCCCCACCAGGGCGCCTCCGGCGAGCACGTAGAGCATCTGCAACCGCCGCACGCTGATGCCCCGGGCATAGGCAGCCTGGGGATGCTCGCCCACAGCCCGCAGCTCCAGCCCCCAGCGCGTGCCGTACATGTAAAACCACACCAGGCCGATGAGCAAAAAATTCAGGTAGACCAGCACGTTCTGATGGAACAGGATCGGTCCCAGGACCGGAAGCTCGTTAAGTAACGGTACCGGAAGGGGAAGGACCTGCAGCCCGTGAAGGCGCGCGAAAGGATTGCCCAGGAAATAGGCCAGGTCGCGGCACATGAGGGTCAGTACGAAGCCCACCGCCAGCTGGGATTGGCCCAGAAAGATGCCGGCGATTCCCACAACTGCAGCCACCACCGTCCCCGTTAGAGCCGCCGCGCCGAAGCCCAGCAGCAGGCTCCCGGTCTCGTACGTCACGGCGAAAGCCACCATGGCGGACAGCAGGAGAGTGCCGTCGAGGGAGAGATTGATGACCCCCGCCTTTTCGGTAAGGGTCTCCCCAAGCACTGCAAAGACCAGCGGTGCGGCCCCGGCTACAACGCCGGCCAGGAGGACGATAAAATTCAGCTCATGCATGCTGTCCCCCTCCCCCCTGCCGTGCAGCCTCGGCATCCCTCCGCTCCGCTGCCTTCCCCCTCCATCCGTGCACCAGGAGCGCTGCCAGCACGAGCGCGCCCTGGATGACTCCACTCAGAGACGAATCCACCTGGAGCATCATGGGCAGCTGGATGCTCCCCACATTGAGGGCGGCAAAGAAGAATGCGATGAAGGGAATCCAGAGCAGCCGATAGTTGGCCAGCATGACCACCAGCAGAGCCAGGTAGCCGTACTGACTTGAAATGGAAGGAATGAGACGGTGATAGACGCCCGTCACCTGGAATGTCCCCGCCAGCCCTGCCAGACCGCCACCCAGCGCCAGCGTCATACCGGCAAGCCCCATCAGATACGGAC
>DAIQOB010000261.1:0-4698 GCA_036788075.1 Syntrophobacteraceae bacterium | reverse complement strand
TGGACGTTGTTCTCAAGCAGGTTGAGAAGGGGAATTATGCGGGAGCCCTCGACAAACTCCACGATGACATCTTGTCGAAACTGGATGGCTGCACTCTGTCCAATGCCTCCGATAAGGATGACTGGGCCATTCAATGTGACGTTCAAAAGCAGCTTTACTGGGCGGCACATGAAATCATCGTCCTTCTGAAAATATTGGTATGAAAGGATTGATAGCGATGAGTCTCGACCTAAGAAAAATTACCCTTCAGTTTTTCTTCATCGCAGGGCTCCTTCTGCCCCTTGCAGGACAGGTATCAGCTCTCTCTTATTCTGAATTCCCCCTGACTGCTGCCGACCCAATTGAAAATGCAGAGTTCGGTCGATCCATAGCCATCGACGGCGACTGCGTCGTTGTAGGAGCGGCCGAAGGGTCTGATGAAGTGGAGGTAGGCACTGGATCTGCTTACATTTTCAGGCATATTCAAGGAGCCTATGTCCAGGAGGCGAAGCTCGATCCGAAGCTTGACGATCCCGATATCGAGGATGGCGCCGAGTTCGGGAGAGCGGTTGCCGTAAAGGGAAATGTGATCGTCGTCGGCGCGAGATTCGCCAAAAGTGGCTCGACTGAAAAGGCTGGCGCGGCCTATATTTACAAGAAAACCAACGGCGCCTGGTCTTTTGTACAGAAGGTGACGGCAGAAGATTCGGCCGCAGAGGACAATTTTGGTCGAGCGGTGGCCCTCGACAACGATTTGCTGGTAGTGACGGCCCGCAAGGAGGACGTTTCCGTGGAAAATGACGGTGCGGCCTATGTTTTCCGGCAGAGAGGGGGCACCTGGATCCAGGAGGCCAAACTGAGGGCCAGCGACTCCACGGTCCAGGCGCGGTTTGGACAGTCCGTGGCCGTGCGTGGAAACCTCGTCGTCGTGGGGGCCAGGGATGCCAATACCCCAGTGACAGATGGAGCGGGAGCCGTCTACCTGTTCTCTCACTCTCAGGGGCGGTGGAATGAGTTTGCAAAGCTGTACGCCGGCGACGGCGCAGCCGGGGACCAGTTTGCCTTCAATGTTGCGGTTTCGGGAAACCTGATTGCTGTTGGGGCCCGCCGGGCAGACCCGGTTGGAAAGAAAGATGCTGGCGCGGTCTATCTTTTCCAGGTTCAGGGAAAGAGTTGGCATCAGGTTGACAAGCTCACGGCGAGCGATGCGAAAGCGGGCGATGAACTCGGTCATTCGGTGGCCATGAGCGGCGATTTTATTGCGGCTGGCGCGCGCCGGACAGATATCGATAGGAAGAAGGACCAGGGCGCCGTTTACCTTTTTAATCGCTCAGGCAATCGATGGATAGAAGAAGCCAGGATCATCGCCTCGGATGGAGGCGCTGGGGATGAATTCGGGCATTCCTTGTCGGCCCATGGGAACAAAATCGCTGTAGGTGCAAACATCGCCGACGTAGAGGTAGCCGATCAGGGAGCTGCCTACATTTATCACCTGGAGGAGTGATTTTGTGAAAGGGAGGGGCACTTTATGGAGTTCCCCTCCCCTCTTTTCAAATGGAAATACAGGCGGGTTTCCATGCTCGAAGTCACTGTGTCGGGAAAGAAGCCCGATCTACATTTTCATCCTTCAGCGCATCCGGCAGGGACATGGCGGAAAAGACTCCCTTGGACTTCCAAAAATTCCTGCCGGTAAGCAGGGCAGCCTTTCCTCATGTGTTGATTTCCCCTGAAGAATTCGATATGCAGGAAAATACATAATTGGTGTCCAAGTCTTCGGACGGTATCGTCTGTTCTGAATCGCCGAGGGAAACCGAAATGGTTTGCCTCGGCATTCATTCACGGGAAGCAGGAATAAGGAGCTGGTAATTTGAATGTCCTGGTTGACGGGTTGCTCGAAGCCCTGAGGCTGCTGGTTCGGGGAGATCCCGAAGTCCTCGGCATCACTCTCCGCACCTTGCAGGTCTCCGGTGTGGCCACGTGTATCAGCGTGGCGATAGGGATTCCTTCGGGTACCGTATTGGCGTTGACTCAGTTTTGGGGACGCGGGCTCATGGTGAGCCTCGTGAACTTTGCCATGGGGCTCCCCCCCGTGGTGGTGGGCCTGGCAACCTGGCTGATGCTGGCCCGGTACGGCCCCCTCGGAATATTGGGCATACTCTATTCACCCACGGCCATGATCATTGCCCAAACCATCATTGCATCCCCCATCGTGACGGGCTTCACTCTGGCGGCCATCCAGTCCGTCAATCCCAAGCTCCGGCTGCAGATGCTTTCCCTGGGAGTCAACCGGCTACAGTACCTTTGGCTGCTGCTCCGGGAAGCACGCCTGGGAATCCTGGCGGCGGTGATCGCAGGCTTCGGCGGTGTCGTCAGTGAGGTGGGAGCATCCATGATGGTGGGTGGGAATGTGCGGGGCTATACACGGGTCCTCACCACCGCCACGGTCATGGAGGTCTCCAAGGGGAGCTTTCAACTGGCCACGGCTCTCAGCATCATCCTCCTGTTTCTCTCCTTTATGATAGCCACTGGCCTCAGTTATCTGCAGCAGAGAGGTAAATGATCCGTGGAGCCGTTGCTGACAGCCCGTGACATCTCCTGCGTCCAGGCGAATCGGGAAATCTTCCGGATTGATCACTTCGCCCTCATGCGGGGAGAAGTCCTGGCCATGGTGGGGCCGAACGGGGCGGGCAAGACCAGTCTCCTCCTGACACTGGCCTTGGTCCATCCGGCGGCGACAGGAACCATCGTCTTCGACGGCGAGACGGCACACAAAGGCAATCTGCTCCAGCTCCGACGGCGCATGGCCGTTGTCTTTCAGGAGTCCCTGCTCTTCAACATGAGCGTTCAGGAAAATCTGGCGATCGCTCTACGCATACGGGGTGTCTCCCGCAAAGACGCATTGTATCGGACGGAAAAATGGTTGAAACGCTTCGGGATCGCTCATCTGGCGCGCCAATCCGCCAGGAGTCTTTCGGGCGGCGAAGCCCAGCGCACCAGCCTGGCTCGCGCCTTTGCGCTGGAGCCCGACCTGCTCTTCCTGGATGAGCCTTTTGCCGCCCTGGACTACCCCACCCGGAATACGCTCTTGAACGAACTGGGACAGCTCCTCAAAGACATGAAAATGACCACCTTTTTTGTAACGCACGATTATTCCGAAATTCCCTACCTTGCCCAACGCACGGCGGTGCTCTACGACGGTCGCATCGTCAAGTGCGGGACGAACTCGGAAATCTTCGGGAGGGAAAACCTGGAGCGCAGGGCTTGGGTGCCTTGGGAGTAGGCTGAAAGCGCGTTATTTCCTCCTGAGCACAAAGACCTTCTTCACCTGACTCACTCCCATCACTTCCACAGCGGTCGCCAACAGCTCAGGCCTCGCGTCCAGCGCCTCCCACGAATCCAAAATCAGGCTTTCCCCCTCTTTGGTCACAAGCGCGGGGACCGTTTTCCTGGAGGGTTTCTTTCCCTCAAAGACGATATTGGACGGGTCCTCCGGGCGCACAAGCTTGCACTCGACGGAAAAGGCATCGAGCACCTGGTAGAGGTTTGAGACCGTGTAATCCTCGGGATCGAAGGGTTTGAGCTTCCCCTCATCCAGGACGTAAACATTTTCCATAGATTCGGTGGTCGAGGATCCGGGGGAAACGCCCGTCGCACTCCCGGGTTCGGTCTCGGTCGACTGGCGAAGGGAATTCTCGGCGGACTCCACACTTTCCTTGCGCTTCATCACATAACACTCCTTGTATCTTCCTGATTTGAGCAATATTTCCAGTGCATGGCCCGCTCCGTCCTCTCCGTCCCTCCGGGCGTAACAATCATCCCGGCACAACAGGCACTTGAATGCAGGAATGCGGCGTTCTTCCCTCTTGCACCAAACAAACTCAGACATGCAGAAAAGCTTTCCATTTCATGTGATACCTCGTCCCGGGGTCAAAGCTTCGTCCAAAGACTTTCTGGAGCCCGGCTTTCAGCGGGGTGACATTACGTCAACAACATTGCCACCTGGGAACAGCGCTCGGGGGACTTTTGCCCCAGTGAGCCGGGAGTATGCCACAGCGGCGGGCAGGAGGCAACTGCGCCGGGTTTCCTTCTAAGCTTTCGGACTCGGGTGGATGAAAGCCGCACTCTACGGCCTTCTGCTCCCTGCCGTGCTGTCCAGCTGCACCTCCCTGGCAGGTTGTGGAGGTGTCCACGATTTCTTATGCGGATGACTTCACAGGGGGCAATCTGTATAATGACTTTGTACTGCCGCAGGCGGATTCAACGGTTGATGAGAAAGCGACGCACCGGCGCTAAGAGCGGGGAACCAACAGTCGACCATGATGGAGGAAAACATGCCGGATCTCAGAGAGCAACAGATCGTAGAAGAATTTCAGCGGCGCCGACAGATACTTTTGAAAAATTTCGTCCTCGCCATGATTCTCGTCGCCCTGGGATTGGTTCTCCGGCAGGTCGTGGACAGTTTTCCTGATCTCCTGGGCATCCCTGTGAAAACCTGGCAGGCCCTTTCCATTGGGCAGCTCATGGCCGGCGTGGTGTTCGCCGTGAAGGGATTCCGCCAGTTCAAATGCCCCGTCTGCAATGAAATTCCCCGCGGTCATGACAAATATTACCTGGGAGTCACCGTCAACCCTGACAAGTGCCCCCATTGCGGCACGCGACTCACTTAAGTACCTGAGCATATATTTCTTAACATTTTGTTTTGCTGTCCGTTCGCCCTGA
>DAIQOB010000260.1:0-4703 GCA_036788075.1 Syntrophobacteraceae bacterium | reverse complement strand
TGTGCCCTTCGACAGGCTCAGGGCGAACGGTTTGTTTTGTTAGAAAACTTTTGCGAAGGTACTTAAATCGGCGATTTTTCATGCGCCAGGTCCGGCTCCCCCGAATGGCGGAGGATATGCTCGCGCGCCGCATCGCGCAGCTCAACGGCGGTCGCCCAGGTGTCTCCACCATGCTTCTCCTTGATGCGCAGGGTCTCCAGGGGACGGCCGACGGTAACCGTCACTGCACCCCGGCGGAAGAACCATGATTCCGATCGCAGCATGGAGCGCGTTCCGCGGATGGCCAGCGGCACTACTGCCACCCCGGCTTCTCCAGCGGCCACAAAGGCTCCCATGTGAAACGGAAGGAGCCCCGGCATGCGCGTGAAGGTTCCTTCGGCGAAGAAGACCAACGGCTGCCCCGAGCGGGCGATTCCGCCGATCCTCCTTGCATCTTCGATCCCCTGCTGCATGTCGAACCGATCCACAAACTCCGTCCCCAGGCGGTTCAAGAAAAGGCGGAGCCACATGCTGCCCGCCAGCTCCCCCTTGGCCACGAAGCGCACAGGGAACGGAAGAAAGGCCGTCAGGACAAAGCTGTCCAGGTAGCTCGCATGATTGGACACGAGGATGCAGGGGCATTCCCGCGGCAAATATTCCCCTCCCTGCAGCGTGAGGGGAATTCTCAAAAGCCGCGCCAGGAATTTTGCGGCACCTTGCAGAAACGTCCACCTCCAGGACACCCTGGGAAGCATCAGCACCCCCAACCATACCATGGGAGCGAAGAGACCCGCCAGAGCCCATGCACAGCCGGAATACAGCCCTCCCAGCACCGCTCTCCTCATGCGCCGCCACTCCGGACCCAGGCCCGAAAGCAGCACGCGAAGGACCTGCCACCAGGCACCACGCGGCCTGCTGCCGATTTTCCCGCTCTCAAAGAGCTCCCGGCTGGCGGACCTCCGGATTTTTCCACTCGAGGTCTTGAGCACCGTTCCCGGAGGGCAGAGAACCACCTCGTCGGGGGGCGTCTCCACCAGATCTGTCGTGAGGGCGGCAATTTCCTGTCGCAGGCGCTCCATCCCGGCGGAATCCTCCACCCGGGTTTCAGCAAGCACCACTAACCGCTCCGTCCCCGACTCGGGGTCTGCACTCCCGAACACCACCACGTTTCCCTTGCGGATGCCCTCCAGATTTCCGACCGCCTCTTCCAGCTCCCTGGGGTAGATGTTGCGCCCTGCCCGAATGATGATGTCTTTCGTGCGCCCCGTGATGAAGATGTCCCCGCCGGCAATGTAGGCAAGATCTCCCGAATTGAGCCAATCTCCCTGGAAAAGCAGCCGATTCTGCTCGGGATTTCTGAAGTACCCGCTCGTGACGGAAGGTCCGCGGAACTGCAGATGTCCTTCATGCCGCTCGGGCAATTCCCGATCAGACGGGTCCAGAACGCGGACTTCATGGCCGGGGAGCGGACGACCGCAGGCCACGAATCGCAGAGCCCTCGAGTCCGACGCACCAACGGGTACAGCAACGCCCTCCCGCATGAAAATGTCCCGATCGACGGCATCGATGAGAGGCCCCCGCCCCAGGGGTGGAAAAGCCAGACCGACAGAGCTTTCCGCCAGGCCGTAAACCGGCATCAGCGACTCCGGCCGGAAGCCGTAGGGACTGAACCGTCGGCAAAAGCCTTCCAGCGAATCGGGACTCACGGGTTCAGCCCCATTGAAGGCGCCCCGCCAGGAACTGAGGTCCAGGCCCACCAGGTCTTCGTCCCGCAGCCTCTTGATGCAGAGCTCATAGCCGAAATTGGGCGCAGCCGACAGTGTCCCCCGGTACCGGTGAATGGCCTGCAGCCATCGTTGAGGCCTGGAAATGAAGTCCAGGGGCGACAGAATGATCAGCGGTACGGCATAGTAGAGGCTCCCCAGCCATGCACCGATGAGCCCCATGTCGTGATAGAGGGGCAGCCAGCTCACGAAGACGTCCTCGGACCGGACCTGCATCACCTGCCCCATGGCTCGGATGTTGCTCAGGAGATTGAGATGGGTGAGGACTACCCCCTTGGGATTGCCCGTGCTCCCGGAAGTGTACTGGAGGAACGCCGTGTCCTGAGGTCGGCAGGCAGGCGCCCTGTAGGAAGATGCACCTGCCGAAAGCTCCTCCACCGTCACCAGGCTGCGCAGCGTTTCCACCTGGGTCTTTAGAAGCTGCCCGAAAGCTTTGGCTTCCGGAAAAGTGATGAGGGTCACCGCGGCGCAATTTTCAAGGATGGCCCGGTGACGTTTCAGGTGCTCCTCGATCTGGCTCCTGCGGACGGGCGGGTACATGGGAACGGGAACCCCACCGGCCATGAGGATGCCCATGAAGCTGAAAAAATAATCCTTTCCCGTGGGAAGCATGATGGCGACGGGCTCCAGGGGCTGCAGGCCTCGTTCCTGCAAGCCGGCGGCCAGCGCTTCGGCCCCTTGCAGGAGCTGCCGGTACGTAAGCCCCTCCCCTTCTCCCGTATCGCTGTAGAAACGGATGTGCAAGCGGTCCGGATGCCTTTGAACATGCCAGTGGAGCACCTCCGGCAGTGTCTCGGCACGGTACGGTTCCCCCCCCGCTTCTTCGAGCCTGACGGGCGTGACTTCCGGCATGCCCCCGGTCCGGGCCGCTTCGGCGCTCATGACCATCCGCAGTAAATCCCGCGGAGTCTCGGCATCGGCAAAGGCCCGTTCCGTCAGGGCGACACCCAATTGGCGCTCCACCCGCACCAGGAGCTCCATGCGGGCCAGGCTGTCCAGCCCCAGGTCCCGGTCCAGGGCGCTGTCGATGGAGACCCTCAGAGAAGCCGCCCGGCCGGGATGGAGCTCACCCACCAGCTCCTGGAGAATACGTATGAGCGCCTCCAGGGTCTCTTGGGGGTCACGATGGCTCGGTTCGCCGTTCATTCCGTTCCTCAACGCCCCACAACCGCCGTAGAATCACTTCCCTTCCGCCTTCACAATCTTCGCCCAGGTATCCCGCAGCGTCACGGTGCGGTTGAATACCGGCTTATCCGCAGTGGAATCGTTCAGATCCACGCAAAAGTACCCCTGCCGCTCGAACTGGTAGCGGCTGCCGGCTGGCGCGCCTTTGAGGCTCGGCTCCACCCAGCATTCCGGAAGCACTTCCAGGGATTTGGGATTCAAGTGGGCCATGAAATCCCGGCCGTCCTTTTCGTCAGCAGGGTTGGGGACTGAAAATAGGTGGTCATAGAGCCTTACCTCCGCCTCGATGGCATGGGCGGCGGAAACCCAGTGGAGAGTGGCCTTCACTTTACGCCCATCGGGAGAATCCCCTCCCCGGGTTTGCGGATCGTAGGTGCAGCGCAGCTCGACGATTTCGCCGGTTTTTTCGTCTTTCACCACTTCTTTGCAGGTGATGTAGTAGGCGTAGCGCAGCCGCACCTCGCGGCCGGGGGACAATCGGAAGAACTTCTTGGGAGGATCTTCCATGAAGTCTTCCCGCTCGATGTAAAGCACGCGGGAAAAGGGAACCTTGCGCGTCCCCATGCCGGCATCTTCGGGGTTGTTTACAGCTTCCAGCTCTTCCACCTGGTCTTCGGGATAATTTTCGATGACCACCCGCAAAGGATTCAGTACGCCCATGACACGGGGGGCCTTTTTGTTCATGTCTTCGCGGATGCAGTGCTCCAGGAGCGCGATGTCGACGGTGCTTTCCTTTTTGCCGACGCCGATGCGCTCACAAAAATTCCGGATGGATTCAGGAGTGTACCCACGCCGCCGCATGCCGGCGAGTGTGGGCATGCGCGGATCGTCCCAGCCTGCCACATGCTTTTCCTGGACCAGCCTCAGGAGCTTGCGCTTGCTCATGACGGTGTAGCTGAGGTTCAGCCGGGCAAACTCGATCTGCTGCGGATGGCATTCCAGGGCCAGGGCCTCCAGGAACCAGTCATAGAGGGGCCGATGATCTTCGTATTCCATGGTGCAAATGGAATGGGTGATTCCCTCGATGGAATCCGAAATCCCGTGGGCATAATCGTACATGGGGTAGATGCACCATTTGTCGCCCGTCCGGTGGTGCGTCAGCCTGCGGATGCGGTACATGACCGGGTCCCGCAAGTTGAGATTGGGGGAGGCCATGTCGATTTTGGCCCGGAGCACGTGGGCCCCGTCTGCGAACTCGCCGGCCCGCATGCGCTGGAAAAGATCCAGGTTCTCGTCGATAGAGCGATTGCGGTAGGGGCTGTCTTTCCCCGGTTCCGTCAAGGTGCCGCGGTAGGCCCGCGTCTCTTCGGACGTGAGACTGCAGACGTAGGCTTTGTCTTCTTTGATCAACTGCACGGCATAGTCGTAGAGCTGTTCGAAGTAGTCCGAAGCGTGGTACAGGCGGTCGCCCCAGTCGAAGCCCAGCCACCGAACATCCGCCTGGATGGAATCCACATACTCCACATCTTCCTTGCCGGGGTTCGTGTCGTCGAAGCGAAAATTGCAGACCCCGTTGAACTCGGCAGCCAATCCGAAGTTGAGACAGATGGACTTGGCATGACCGATATGAAGGTACCCGTTGGGCTCCGGCGGAAACCGCGTCATCACGCGTCCGTTGTTCTTGTTGGCCTTCACGTCCTCCGCAATGATGGTGCGGATGAAATTCGGCGGCGGGGTATATTCAGTCGTACTCATGCTCGAAACTCCCTGTTTGTCCCATCATCGGTTACACGGCAAAAAATATACTGGACAGGC
>DAIQOB010000259.1:0-4743 GCA_036788075.1 Syntrophobacteraceae bacterium | reverse complement strand
CATATCCCCCGAGATACTCAAACAGTCCGTTTACGACGATACGACTCCGACGGAACTTTGCAGCGCCTTCCTGCAGGACCTGCCCATGCGCTGGAGCAGGGCTGCCAATCTCACACGCGGAGTGGACCAGTGGGTCCCCATCGACTGGTTTTACCTCATCAATGAATACAACGGGCCCGCCTCGGGCAATACGATGGAGGAAGCCATCCTTCAGAGCCTCTGCGAGGTCGTGGAGCGGCACGTGGGCTCCATCATCAGCTACGAAAGGCGCCAAACCCCTCTCATCGATCCCGACTCCCTCCAGGACCCCGCCACCGTGGAGCTGGTGCAGAAATTTCGTCAACAGGGCATCCGGTTGTTCCTGAGGGATTTTTCACTGGATACCGGAATCCCGACAGTCGGAGCCCTGGCCTACGATCCTTCCACCTTCCCGGAATCGAGTGAAATCATTTTCACCGCGGGAACAACTTCTCATCCGGAGAAGTCTCTTTCACGGGCACTGACGGAAGTCGCTCAACTTGCCGGCGATTTCGAGAGCCGCACTTCCTACCGCCCCACCCTTCCCAAGTACGGCAGCCTGGACGAGGCGAGCTACCTCATGGGAAATGGCCGCCCCATTCCCATCCAGGCCCTTCCCAACCTGGACCACGAAAACCTGAAAGTGGAAATCGAACGGTGTGTGGCCGCTCTGAAGCGCATCGGCCTCGAGGTGCTGGTGATCGATGTGACCCACCTGGACCTGGGAGTTCCCGCCGTCTATACCATCGTACCGGGAGCTCATTTCCTCGACCGCACCCGGGATACGGACTTCGCCCAGCACGCCGCGCGGACGATGCTTCGAAGCCTCCCCATCGACCAGCTTCCCCCGCACATGGAGCGTCTCCTCGAACTTTTCGGGCCGCGCTACGACCTCACTTTCTTTCTGGCCCACAGCCTGGAACTGGAAGAGCGGCCCGACGCGGCTCTCCCCCTTTTCCTCCGGGCCCTGGAGCAAAATCCTCATCCCAGGGAAGTCGCCAGCATCCATGTACACATCGCCTCCTGCCACAAGGACCTCGGCAACTACCATGAGGCTTTGGAGGCCCTGGCCCAGGCCGACCAATCCAACAACGAACTGAAGGAAATCTACAACCTGCGGGGTTTCTGCTACTATCAGCTGAAGAGGCACCAGGAATCCATCGACGCCTTCGAGAGAGCCATCGAGCTCGATCCCGGATCGGGGATAGACTACGCCAACATCGGCTCCAACCTGAGAGAGCTCGGTTTCAAGCAGGAAGCCATCCGGCTCTACCGCATGGCCCTGGAGCTCGACCCGGACATCGATTTTGCCCGAGATAACATTGAGAAGCTCGAGGCAGCCATCCGCAAAGAGTCAACTGCCGGATAAGGCATCAGGCGATGTATCTCTCGAAGGTGCTTCAAGACTGTGTTTGAAGCAGACGCGCGGTGTGGTATAAGGGTAGCAAAATCCTTCAAGATGAAGAAAGGGAAGTCCCCATGAAGATCGCTTATTTCAGTATGGAAATCGGCTTGAATGAAAATATGCCCACCTACAGCGGAGGTCTTGGAATCCTGGCGGGAGACCACGTCAAGTCAGCGGCCGATCAGAACATCCCTCTCGTTGCTGTCACTCTCCTTTACAAGCGGGGGTATTTCATTCAAAGCATCAGCCCCATGGGGCGGCAGGAAGAAATGTACCCGTACTTCGATCCCCGCCCCTTCATGGAGCCTCTCCCTTTGAAGGTGACCATCAACATCGAAGGGCGCGACCTGCACATCGGAGTCTGGAAGTTCAACCAGATGGGGATGCACGGCAAGGTTCCCGTTTACTTCCTGGATACAGATCTTCCCATCAATTCGGCCGATGATCGCCTCATCACCCAGTACCTCTACGGCGGCGACAAGCACACGCGCATCTGCCAGGAAGCGGTGCTCGGCATCGGCGGCTACCTGGCCCTGAAGAAGCTCGAGCGAAACATCACCACGTACCACATGAACGAGGGGCACGCTGTTTTTCTCACTCTGGCCCTCCTCCAGGAGGCCAACGGCAATGAAGAGCGGGTGCGCGAGCAGTGTGTCTTCACCACGCATACTCCCGTCCCCGCGGGCCATGACCGATTCTCTTACGAGATGGCCCAGCATGTCCTCGCAAAATATCTGCCCTCAAATATTCGGGCTCTGGCGGGGGGGAGTGAGCTGAACACGACGGTGCTTGCCCTGAACCTCTCCCGCGCCGCCAACGGTGTGAGCGAGCTCCATGGTGAAATTTCCCGGGAGATGTTCCCCGGCTTCAATATCGGGCACATCACCAACGGGGTCCATCACTTGAGCTGGACAGGACCCGAATTTCAGGAGATCTTCGACAAGCATCTCCCCAACTGGCGCGTCCAGCCCCAGGCCCTGAGCGGAGCCCTCAACATTCCCGACGAGGAGGTCAAAGAAGCCAAGCGGAAAGCCAAGAGACGGCTCATCAGCTACATCAATTCCGTCTCCGCAGTGGGATTCACCGATGAATTCCTCACCATCTGCTTTGCCCGGCGTGCTGCCGCATATAAACGGGCCACCCTCATTTTCACGGACCTGGAATATCTCTTCAACCTCTCCCTCGACCGGGTGCAGTTCATCTTTGCAGGGAAGGCTCACCCCCAGGATGATTTGGGCAAGGAGCTCATCAAGGAAATCGTAAACATTGGCAAACAGTATGAAAACCGGCTGCGCATGGTTTTCCTGCCCAACTACAACATATGGTCCGCCGCCCTGATGACCCAGGGTACGGATGTATGGCTCAACACCCCCCGCCGTCCCCGAGAAGCCAGTGGTACCAGTGGAATGAAGGTTTGTTTCAACGGCGGGGTGAACATGAGCGTGCTGGACGGATGGTGGAGGGAAGGTTGCATCAACAGGGTGAACGGCTGGGCCATCGGCGACGACGAAGACCAGAACGATGACGACGCTGCGGCGGACCTCTACCGCGATCTCGAGGACATGGTCACGACATACTACTCCAAGCCCAAGCAGTGGCTGTCCATCATGAAGCATTCCATTGCCGACCTCACGCCGGTGTTCAACACGCACCGCATGGTCACGGACTACGTCCACAAGTATTACATCTGATTTCGACAACCTCTGAAAACATGCAGGGGGGGCGGAAGGGATAACCTCCCTTCCGCCCCCCTTATTTTTATTCCTGCCACACACCGCAACGCCCAAGCGATCGCAATGTTATTGGCTTAATGTCACCCCGGTGAAAACCGGGGTCCAAAAAGTGTCTATTTTCCTGGATTCCGGCTTTCGCCGGAATGACGAAAGTTGGCTAAGCCAGCAGCATCTTCGGGTGACAGGCCGCAGCTCAGGACGAAGTCACGATCGATACGAGGCGTTGATCTTCACGTAATCATAAGAAAAGTCGCAGGTGAAGGCGGAGAAGTCGGCATCCCCCATCCCCAGGTCCAGGTTCACCCGCAGCTCTTTCTGCTTGAAAACGGCTGACGCCCTTTCTTCAACGTCCGCTCCCGCCAGAGGCGTCCCGGCCCGAAACACGCACACATCGTCAAAATAGAGGGTCGCTTTTTCCGGTTCCAGCGGAACACCTGCTCGTCCAGCCGCCGCAACGATCCGTCCCCAGTTGGCGTCCTGACCGAAGAAGGCGGTTTTCACCAAGGGAGAGTTGGCAACCGTAAAAGCCACCACCCTGGCTTCGGTCGTGTCGCGCGCACCCGTCACCCGTACTTCGATGAACTTGGTAGCCCCCTCGCCGTCCAGGACGATTTTCCGGGCAAGCTCAAAGAGTACCGCCTGAAGGGCTTCTCCAAAACGCACGCTGTCGGGGCTATCCACATCGCTGAGGACCGGGTTCCCTGCAGCTCCGCCGGCCAGGACCAGCAGTGTATCGTTGGTGCTCGTGTCCCCGTCCACCGTGATGCTGTTGAAGGAGTGGTCTGCTCCCCGACTCACCCAGTGACTCAAGACATCCGGCTCGACAGCGGCGTCCGTGCAGACGAAAGAGAGCAGCGTCGCCATGTTCGGGGCAATCATTCCCGCCCCTTTGGAGACTCCCCCGATCGTGACCGTCCGACCGCCGATTTCCACTCGGGCGCTGGCCATTTTGGGCACGGTGTCCGTCGTCATGATGGCCCGGGCCAGGGCATTCCACCCATCCGGACGCAGGGCCTTCACCAGGTCCGGCATGCTCTTGTACACCGGGTCCAGAAGGATCTGAGGCCCGATAGTGCCTGTCGATGCCACCAAAACCTCTTCGGGAGGCACATGCAGTGCCTCTCCGACAGCCCGGGCCGATGCGCGCGCCCGCTTGAGCCCCTCGTCCCCCGTACAGGCATTGGCAATGCCGGCATTGATGAGGATGGCCTTCGCCCTGGAGGATTTCAAGTGCTCCCGGCACAGCTCCACAGGGGCGGCGCAGAACCGATTGGTCGTGAATACGCCTGCAGCCACGGCCCCCGCTTCCCCCTCGACCACAATGAGGGCCAAGTCCGTCCGATCCTTGTATCGCATGCCCGACGCCACCGCCGACACCAGGAAACCGGGGACGGCAAAAGGCGCACTATTTACCACAACATTTTTTGTATTTTTTGCCGCTTCCACAGGGGCATGGGTCATTGCGTCCAACTTTGCCGTCCTTTCTCACCACCGGCGGATGGGAGCCACCTCCCTCGGCCGGTCCAAAAAACATGGGCTGGTCTTCCTGTTCCTTCTTCAACTGTTGAACCTGCTCTTCGCGCTGGA
>DAIQOB010000258.1:0-4780 GCA_036788075.1 Syntrophobacteraceae bacterium | reverse complement strand
ATGGACCCCTGGCGGACTTTGGGTTATCGTCCTGAAACCCTGCTGAATTATTTTTATCGAAAGGACGCCGGCCTCGAGCGGCATGCCATCGTCACAGAGGGACGAACTGCCGGTGTCCTTACAGTGAGATATCCATGGCTCATGGGGCCCTACATCGAGCTGTTCGCCATTCTTGGAGAGTATAGTGGGATGGGGCTCGGCGGAGAGGTGCTCAGGTGGGTGGAATCTCGTTTCCAAGCTACTTCAAGGAATATTTGGGCGACGGTTTCGGCCTTCAACACTCTTGCCCGCACTTTCTACCGGCGTCAAGGCTTTGAAGAAGTTGCTCCGCTCAAAGGGCTTGTGACACCGGGCTTCGAAGAGATTCTCCTTCGAAAGAACCTGGCAGGTAAGTCGGGAGCCCCCTCGTGACTCCCGACTGCTGATTGACGCTCCCGGGTGTTTGTCGGTTCCTGCGGAGGGCTGTCAGAAGTGCTCGAAGCTCTCCTCTTCGAAGGGCCTGGCCTGCCTGGAAATGATGGCATGGGGCGCGGCCGCCGCTTTTTTAGGCGGGAGCAGAACCTTGGGCGTCTCCGTCCTCTTCCCGGCGACCAGTGACAGGACCGGCTGGCTTCCACGGGGCTCCTTTCCATTCCCTTTGGCTGTGCCCCCCACCATGGCGACAAGCTCACCCACCATGTCCTTCATGGTTTCAGCCTGAGCATTCATTTCCTCCGAGGCTGATGCCGATTCCTCTGCACTGGCCGCATTCTGCTGCGTCACCTTGTCCATTTCTGTCACTGCCCGATTGATCTGGTCGATACCCTGGGCCTGCTCACTCGACGCGGCAGTGATTTCGCCCACCAGTTCCGCCGCTTTGTTGGAAGCCTTGGACACCTGTTGGAAGGCTTCGTTAGTCTGAGCCACCAGTGAGGACCCATCCTTCACTTTATTCACTGTTCCCTCAATAAGGCTCGCCGTATTTTTAGCAGCCTCCGCAGCCCGCAGGGCCAGGTTCCGCACTTCGTCGGCCACTACCGCGAAACCGGCTCCCGCTTCCCCCGCACGAGCGGCTTCCACGGCGGCGTTCAAAGCCAGGAGATTCGTTTGAAAGGCAATCTCGTCGATGGTCTTGATGATTTTGGATGTCTCTTCGCTGGCCTGTGAAATTTCCATCATGGATTGCGTCAACCGTTCCATGGAAACGTTAGCCGTATCGACAACCTCGCGGGCTTCGCTCATCAAGGTGTTGGCCTGCCGTGCATTGTCCGCATTCTGCTTGGTCATGGAAGACATTTCTTCCAGAGAGGATGAGGTTTCTTCAATGGCTGCAGCCTGCTGGCTCGCTCCCTCCGCCAGGGACTGACTGGTGGACGATACCTGTCCCGAAGCAGACGCCATCTGGTCCGCCCCACCATTCAGCCCGTCAATGATGCGGCGCAGAGGCGCCGTGATGGATCGCGTGAGACCCAGGGCAAGGGCTATGCCCAGAACCAGGGCGACAGCCAGCCCAATGACCATGGTCGTGGAAGCGGCACTGAGAGATGCCGATGCGCTGTTGGAAATCTGTGAAGTGTGATCGGAAGCGGCATTCATAATGTTTTTGGCGATTTCCATGGCTTTCTTTCCCACGGTCAAACGCGCGGTGCTGATCTGATCGAGTTCGGTGGCAGTGTCATTGTATTTTAGCATGGCTTCCTTGTAATTGGAGGCCGCGGCATGGATTTCCTTGAGCTGCTGTTGATTGATGCCCTGACGCGTGATGGATTCGAGATCCTGGAGCTTCTTGTCGATAGCTGGAAAAATCTTCTGAATGCCCTCAGCCATGATCTCGTTGTCGCGCTCTGCCTGAGAACGCAGGTTGGCGATGCGGGCGTGATTACCCAGTTCAGCGATCTCGGCTGAGAGATTCAGTTTTGCCAGCCGTTCCGCCAGGGCTTCCTGGGCAGCCCCCTGTTTGATTTCGCTGAGCATGGCCTCATTCTGGCTCTTTTTGAATGCTTCGATTTGAGACATATAATTCTGGGCCTGCTCCTGCATAAAGTTTTTAATTTTATACATTTCATCCAGGTTTTTTTCTGTTTCCTTCATGAGCCGTTCGTACTCCGCAATGGCTCGCTCGGCCTCTCCGATGCTCCCCTTCAACGTGTTCAGGTGCATGGACTGGGAAGCGAGGGCTTCGGCCTTCTTGAGACTCTCTTTCACCTCTCCCATGGCCGCCACACCTTCTTCATGGAACCCTTTGTCTCCCGTGTAGCCATACCCTCTGATGGCGTACATGGTAGAGAACACATCCCGCTCGATTTCACTGGCAATCCTTGTTTCAGGCACATACTCCTGCGCCAGTTTGGCCGATTCCGTCTCGACTCCCTTCATTTCAACGACAGCGAGCCCTCCCAACCCCAGTGCGAGAATAACGAGAATCCCAAATCCACTCAAAATCTTCGTTCCCAATTTCATTCGCTTGAACATTTCTTTTCCTCCTGCATTTATGCCCATGACTCCCCGGTATTTTCTTCGCCCCGCCCCACGGGCAAGTCCATCACTTGTTCGAGAGCGGTGCGTGCTGTGCCATTTTACAGGAAGGCTGTTAGCAGATTCCATGCCAGTGATTGCCAGGCACTCCCACCCCTTTCTTTACGGCGCCGAATGGCTGTCCGTTGCCCAGGCAGCCCGCAGGAGCCCAGGGGTAAGAGTCCTGCGCTGTCCTATTTTCAGGACAAATTCCCAAGAATGAGACTCAAGGAAAGGAAAAAGCCGGAGAAGATCCGGGGAATTATTCCGTGGGAGTGATGCGATGGAGCTTCAAGAGGCCGTAGAGGCGGGATCGGGAAAGTCCAGACAGTCGGCAAGCCTGCCGCATGTTGCCGCGTGTGTGAGCTATCAAATTTTGAAGGTATTGTCGGTCCATGGCTTCGCGATACTCACGAAGCGGGAGAGGGGCTTCGGGCTCCAGGTCGGCCTGGAGACGGGGAGGTACCGATTGACCTGCGTTGAGGAGCGAGTGTTGAGCCAGAAAGATACGGATATCTTCCGGCAGATGTTTGGGGTAAAGAGTTGGCTCGTAATGAGCCGAGGCTACAGCGCTTTCCATGGCATGAAAGAGCTCGCGAACATTCCCCGGCCAGGGATAATGTGTCAGGGCTTCGATGAATTCAGGCGCAAACCCTTTGAGGCCGATCCTTTGCCGCTCGCAGATCCTGGCGAGGTGATGCACCGCCAGTTCAAAAATGTCCCCGTTGCGTTCCCTCAGCGGCGGCAATTCAATGGAGAAGGTTCTCAGGCGGAACAGCAGATCTTTCCGGAAAGCTCCCTCCGCCGCCATTCGAGAGAGGTTTCGGTTGGTGGCTGCTACCAGCCTGAAATCGCTGGAGACCTCCGTTCTGCTGCCCAAGGGACGGAACCGTCTCTCCTGCAGGACACGCAGAAAAGCCTTCTGAAGGCTGAGGGGCAGTTCTCCCACCTCGTCCAGAAAGAGGGTTCCGCCGTCGGCCTGCTTGATCAGCCCATCTCTGGGAGAGTCGGCCCCGGTAAAGGCTCCTTTTGTATGTCCGAAAAGGAGGCTCTCCACGAGTGTTTCTGGAAGAACGGAGCAGTCCAGCACAACAAAAGCTCGGGAAGCTCGCGGGCTGTTCCCGTGCACGGCCAACGCGAAGAGCTCTTTGCCTGTACCGGTTTCGCCCGTGATGAGGATGTTGGCCTCCGTGGGAGCGGCCCGGGCCAGCAAATCGAAACTGGCCAGGAGCTGGGGGCTCCTGCCTACAATGCCTTCCCGTTTCAAAACCATCACACCAGGGGCATGAGAACGCGCCAGTTTTTCTTCCCGGTATTGAAGGGCTCGCACGAAAGGCAGCATCATGTGCTGAATGGAGGCTGGTTTTTCGATATAGTCCCATGCCCCGCTGCGGATGGCCAGGGCTGCACCATCGGCATCCCCCGCCCCGGTGATGATGATCACTTCGGGACCAGACGGGGTTTGGGACAGGATCGGTAGTGCATCCAGTCCACTGCCGTCGGGCAGGTTCACATCCAGGAAGACAACATCGAACTCTTCTGAAGCAGAGAGTGCAGCTATCCCCTCATCAAGAGTGTGAGCGCAGGTGGGCTCGTGTCCTCTTTTCCGGACCATCCGCGCCAGCAGGGCGCACATGTCCTGATCGTCATCTATGATCAATACATTGCTCATGAAGCTCACATGCACATACGCACGAAAAATATCCTCCGAGACAAAAAACGGGTGTGCTGGTTCGGGCTACCCGAGCACACCCCAGGGCCGAAACGGCAGCGTGAATCCAGCCGAAGCCAGCAACGGAAGGGTTAAGTGCACAGGGCGCCACCCGGTCATGGTGACGCCGGAGCCGGCTTGGTGTTAGCGGCGGGCTTGGCATCGGGGTCGGACTTGGCGGCGGTAGAGGGTTTGGATACGGCAGCGGGTTTCGGGGCAACCGCAGGCTTTACGCCGGCCGCGGTCTTGGAGGGGACAGACGGTTTTGCATCCTCAGGGGGCTTGCCGGCAGCCGCTTCAGTTTTCTTGGCGGCAGGGGCTTTGGGGGCAACGACCGACTTCGATGCTGTTGCGGGTTTGGGAGCCTCTTCAGGCTTCGATCCGGCCTCTGATTTTTCCCGTACTGCAGGTTTTGCCGCGGCTGCAGACTTCCCCTCGGGGCCGGGCTTCGCGCTTTCAGTCGGTTTCCCCGGTTCCGCCGTTTTTTCGGCAGGGGCGGCGGTGGCCGAGGGTGTGGACCCAGGAGGGGAAGACGGGCCGAAAGATTTTCGGCGAAGCTGCAGATACCGGGCTTGG
>DAIQOB010000257.1:0-4791 GCA_036788075.1 Syntrophobacteraceae bacterium | reverse complement strand
GCCTTCGCCCCTCCGACTATCGGTCCGACGACCTGGGCATCGAAAGCCTCGATGGCTTCAACCTTTTTGGAGAGGCTCCCTTCATGGCTGGCTTCATCGGGGGCTTCAATGTGCACGTAGACATAGTCGCCGGTCTCGAGGGCCTTCAGAGCGGCGCTCACTTTGCCGGCATAATTGGTGTCCAGGTAGCCCGTCGCCCCGGGCACCGCGATGGGATCGAGCCCGGCATAAACTCCCAGCCCCTTCAGGAGGTCTACCGCCGAAATCATTGCCCCCGTCAGCCCTGCTTTTTCTTTCAGCGTGGGGATGGACGGCGCCCTTCCCTGCCCCCAGAGCCAGACGGCGTTGGCAGGGCGCTTGCCCTCGGACATCCGCCTGCGATTCACAGGATGGTCCGCCAGTATCCCCTCCGCCCGCCCGGTGAAGTCCAACAGAACGGACTCCGATCGATAGACCTCCTGGTGAGGTGCTGCGGACTCCCCGGAAATGTCGTGGGGAGGGGTTGTCCTCAAATCCTCGCGTCCTCCCGGCCACACTAGCAGGTGCCGATAGCTCACGCCCGGATAGAGCTTCAGGGGACTGTCCGCCACGGCCTCCTGAAGGGAATCCACCAGTTCACGCGCCTCAGCCGTGGTGATGTGGCCCGCGGAATAATCCAGCATGCGTACGATTCCGGCTTCATCCTTTTCCAGGGTCACCAGGTTGCAGCGAAAAGCCACGTCCCGGGGATCCAGGTGAACCCCCATGCTGGCCGCTTCCAGGGGAGCCCGCCCCGTGTGATAAACCGCGGGGTCATACCCCAGGAGGCTCATGTTGGCCACATCACTCCCCGGCTCCATGGATTCGGGCACGGTGCGTGCCATACCCATGCGCCCCCGGAGCGCCAACTCGTCCATATGGGGAGTCCGCGCCACCTCCAGCGGAGTTTTGCCCCCCAGTTCCTCCAGGGGATAGTCCCCCATCCCGTCTCCCACCAAAATGATATATTTACAATCCATTTTTCTCTCGAATGGTAGCGTCTGAACCCAGGAATCGCCGATCAATCGTCCGCCTGCGTCTCATGGTTTTCGATACGGATGAGCTGCGTCGGAGCCAGCACCATTTCCAAACGGTCTATTTCTTCCAATGCCTTGCGCACGTTGGCCTCCACAGCTTCGTGTGTGACCATGACGATGGGCACGGAGCCTTCCGTTTCCCGCCCCTTCTGAATGACGGCGGAGATGCTGATTTCGTTGGCTCCCAGGATCCCGGAAATTTTCGACAACACACCCGGGCGATCCAGGGCGGAAAAACGGAAATAGTAGCAGGTGGATATGTCCGAAATCGGCTTCAAGGGAATTTCCTTCAGCCGGTCGGGAAGGAATGCCAGTGGAGCGATGCGCGCAGGAGTTTCCGCCAGGATGTCCCGAGCGATATCCATCAGGTCGCTCACCACGGCGCTTCCCGTGGGCAGCATCCCGGCGCCCATGCCGTAGAGCATGATATTCCCGACAGAATTTCCGTGGATGTGCACCGCATTATAAGCCCCGCTCACCCCCGCCAGAATGTGGTCCCTGGGAATGAAAGTGGGGTGAACCCGCATTTCCACACGGCCGTCGGTGTTTCGTCCGATGGCGAGGAGCTTCAGCCGATACCCGAATTCTTCACCGAACTGAACGTCGAGGGGATCGATGCGGCTGATCCCTTCCGTATAGACGGCATCGAACTGAATGGGAGTCCCAAAGGAAAGAGCGCTGGCGATGGCAAGCTTGTGGGCCGCGTCCGTTCCCTCGATGTCAAGGGCCGGGTCGGCTTCAGCATACCCCTTGGCCTGAGCTTCCCCCAGGGCGGCGTCAAAATCGAGTCCCCCCTCCGTCATGCGGGTCAGGATGTAATTGGCCGTACCGTTGAGAATGCCGAAAATCGTGTCGATACGGTTTCCAGCAAGGCCCTCGCGCAGGGACTTGATGATGGGAATCCCCCCGCCCACGGACGCCTCGAACCCAATGGCGCGACCGTTGCGGCGGGCGATATCGAAGAGCTCATTGCCATGATGAGCGAGAAGCGCCTTGTTGGCGGTGACAACATATTTCTTGTTTTCCAGGGCCTGCCGGATGAAGGTCCTCGCCGCTCCCAGGCCTCCCATGAGCTCCACCACGATCTGGATCTCGGGGTCGTTCATGATCTCTTCGGCCCGCGTCGTGAGCAGTTCGGAAGGCACAGCCACCGGACGGGGACGATCGAGATCCAGGTCCGCCACCCTCAGGAGCTTGAGGGGAACTCCCAGGCGGTTTTCTATAGCTTCTGCATTGTCACGCAGGGTTTGGATGACTCCGCAACCTACCGTGCCCCAACCGATCAATCCGATTCCAATGGCTCGCATCTCACCCTCACATGGTTTGAAAATATCCGTTGTGACCGCCTCCATGGAGAAAGCGGTCCAGCTCCTGCTCTATTTCTGCAAAGCGCGCCGGAGACCGCGAATGGCCTGCTTTGTCCGCATTTCGTTTTCCACGAGAGCAAACCGCACGTACTCGTCCCCGTATTCACCAAACCCAAGGCCGGGGGAAACGGCCACTTTCCCCTCCTGGATCAAATATTTGGAAAATTCCACGGAGCCCATGTGCCGGAAGGCCTCGGGAATGTGCGCCCACACGAACATGGTTCCCTTGGGTTTTTCTGTCGGCCAGCCGACCCGATTGAGTCCGTCCACCAGGACGTCCCTCCTGGACTTGTAAACGGACACTATCTCGTCCACACAGGACTGATCCCCCTTGAGTGCCACCGTGGCAGCGATCTGGATGGGCTGGAAGACCCCGTAATCCAGGTAGCTCTTGATGCGGGTGAGGGCCGCAACCATTTCGGCATTCCCCACGCAGAAGCCGACCCGCCAGCCCGCCATGCTGTAGCTCTTGGACATGGAAAAGAATTCTACTCCCACGTCTTTGGCTCCCGGCACCTGGAGAAAGCTGGGGGCCTTGTACCCGTCGAAGGTGAGATCGGCATAAGCCAGGTCATGAATGACCATCATATTATTTTCTTTGGCAAAATCTACAATTTTGGCAAAGAAGTCCAGATCCACGACCTCCGTGGTGGGGTTGTGGGGGTAAGATATGATGAGCAGCTTGGGACGAGGCCAGGTCTGCCGGGTGGCGTTTTGGAGGTCCTCCAGAAAATTCCGCCCCGCCCCGATGGGAATCGACCGGACGTCTCCCCCTGCGATGATGGCTGAATAGGGATGAATGGGATACGTCGGGCTGGGGGCGAAGACGACGTCCCCCGGGCTCACCAGGACGAGCACCAGGTGTGACAGCCCTTCCTTCGCTCCAATGGTCACGACGGCCTCGCATTCGGGATCGATATCCACGTCGTAGCGCCGCTTGTACCATTCGGCGACCCCTTCCCGCAGCTTCGTGATGCCGCGCGACGCGGAGTAACGATGATTGTGCGGCTTCCGGGCCGCCTCCACCAACTTCTCGATGATGTGCTTGGGGGTCGGCAGGTCGGGATTTCCCATCCCCAAATCGATGATGTCTTCCCCCGCCCTGCGGCGCTCCATCTTGAGCGCATTGACCTGAGCAAAAACATAGGGCGGCAATCGATACATTCGGCTGTGCTGAGCGATATTGAAACTCATGGCGTCTCTCCCTTGTGTCTAAACTTTGGAAAAGTATATTAACTACAAGGTGATGTCAAAACATTTCCCGGTGATAAACCCTGTTCTGCGTGAGAGAAAATGGAATGTTTACGACGATGCAGATCCATGGATGCATCGCTTGGCGTCAAGTCTACAGCACTGGGGACGGCTCAACAACAGTGTGAATGGAAAGGCTTGAACTGACAGGGACTGTTCTGCTAAGTTACCTTCGTTCATGCATCCTTCAGGCAATGTACATTTCCCGTCACGAAGTGAAAAGGCGCGCTGATGAAGCAAGTAATACTGGGCACTGCAGGTCATATCGACCATGGGAAAACGTCCCTCATTCGGGCTCTGACGGGCATCGATACGGATCGCCTCAAGGAGGAAAAGCTTCGGGGCATCACCATCGAACTGGGGTTCGCACATCTGGAGCTTCCCAATGGAGACCGGCTGGGAATCGTGGATGTGCCCGGACATGAGCGCTTCGTCAAGCACATGGTCGCCGGCGCCACGGGCATCGACCTGGTAGCCCTGGTCATCGCCGCCGACGAGGGGGTCATGCCTCAGACGCGTGAACATATGGAAATCTGCCAGTTGCTTCGCGTCAAAAAGGGTCTTGTGGTCCTCACGAAAATCGACATGGTGGAAGACCCCGACTGGATCGAAATGGTCCAGGAGGATGTCGCTCAGTTCCTCAAGGGAACTTTTCTGGAAGGATCGCCCATTCTGCCCGTTTCGGCCGTTACGGGAGACGGCATCCCCGAGCTCAAGGAGGCCCTGACCCGGCTGGTTGAAACTGTGGAGGCACGCAGCCCCGAGGGCCCTTTCCGCCTTTCCGTGGACCGTGTCTTTACCATGAAAGGCTTCGGAACCGTCGTGACGGGCACCAGCACGGCGGGAAAGCTCCACGTTGGGGATCCCGTCATGATCTACCCCCCCGGGCACAAGACGAAGGTACGCGGGCTGCAGGTGCACGGCCAGGAAGTGGAGGAAGTCCTTCCGGGCCGGCGTACGGCCATCAATCTCCAGAGCATCGAACGGGCCATCATTCAGCGGGGAGACGTGGTGGCGACACCCGGTTCTCTTGTGGCCACGCACATGGTGGACGTCTACCTCGACCTGCTCAAGAGCGCCCCCCGCCCCCTGAAGCACCGGGCGAAGGTTCGGTTCCA
>DAIQOB010000256.1:0-4811 GCA_036788075.1 Syntrophobacteraceae bacterium | reverse complement strand
GAGTGTTGGTGGTCGATGATGAGCTCGATTTCCTTGAGACCATTGTAAAGCGTCTCAAACGACGAAAAGTCGACGCAACTGGGGTCGACAGCGGCAAGAAGGCACTGGAGATTCTGGAGAAGCAGCACTTCGATGTGGTCATACTGGATGTACGGATGCCTGGAATGGACGGCATAGAGACCCTGAAGGAAATCAAGCGGGTCAGGCCCCTCATGGAAGTCATCATGCTCACGGGGCATGCCTCCGTGGAATCCGGAATGCAGGGAATGCAACTGGGGGCTTTCGATTACGTCCTGAAGCCCGCGGATATCGACGAGTTGCTCGAAAAAGTGCAGCAGGCCTACGAAAGGAAGTCGCTCCACGAGGAAAAAATCCGCCAGAGCAAGGACATCATTTGAGCCCTTTCCGTGCGATCTTGGATGAAATGGGTGCGGTCATGAAGTCACTGCCCAGTTTGAGGGAATGGGACTATTCCATCTATCTCCATTTTATCCCGGGAGTCTTCATGGTGATCCTGGCCTTTCCCCTTTGGATGCAGGGTGGCCGAATGCTTCCCGGACTCTCGGTCCTTCTCGGCTGCCTGTCGATGGTGTCCGCTCTGCGCCTGGCGAGCCAGGTGGCCAAAGCCCAGGCTCAAAAGTGCTTCCTCGACGAACAGCTGATTCAATCCCAGAAGCTGGCCTCCATCGGTGAACTTTCTTCGGGCATCGCCCACGAAATCAACAATCCCCTCGCCATCATCGGTCAGGAAGTGGAATGGATACGCCAGCTCCTGAAGGAAAACGAGAGCGCCGGTGTCAAAGGCATGGAAGACATCGTGGAATCCGTGCAGGAGATTGCAAAGCAGGTGGGGCGATGCAGCGAAATCACCCACAAGCTCCTGGATTTTGCCCGCAAGAAGGACCCTTTGATCCAGGGCGCCGAAATCAACAAGCTCATTGAAGACATGGTGAAGCTGGTGGAAAAGGATGCCTCTCACAAGGATATCCGCATCGTTCGAGCGTACCAGCCAAGCCTGCCTCTCGTCTACACCGATCCCCCTCTGCTCCGCCAGGTCATCTTGAACCTTCTGAACAACGCCGCCTACGCCATCGGGAAAAACGGCGCCATTACCGTCGCTACCGCCCTGTCACCCGCCGGAACCCTCGACATCGACATCAAAGACACCGGCTGCGGCATTCCCAAAGAACATCTCAACAAGATTTTCGACCCTTTTTTCACCACGAAGCCCCCAGGCAAGGGAACGGGGCTGGGGCTTTCCATCTGTCACGGAATCATTGTACGTTTGGGGGGGAAGTTCTCCGTGGAGAGCAATGTCGGTGAAGGAACGACCTTCACGGTGCATCTGCCCCTCCAGCAAAAAAAAGGAGAAAAGTGAACATGTCTTCGAAGCCGAAGCTCTTGATTGTAGACGATGAAGAAAGGTTCAGGATCACCTTGAGCAAGCTGCTCAAGTCCAGGGGATTGGAGGTGACGCACGTGGGCAGCGCCCAGGCGGCCCTGGAAGAACTGAACAACAACAATTACGATGTTGTGCTGCTGGACGTCAAAATGCCTGGAATGAGCGGCATCGAAGCACTGGCCCAAATCAAGAAAACATTACCCGGGCTGGAAGTCATCATGCTCACGGGGCACGCCTCGGTGGATGTGGCTGTGGAAATCATGAGGCTGGGAGGCTACGAGTATCTTCTCAAACCCTGCCCCACCGATGAGCTCATGGAAAAGATCGATGCCGCCTACGAAAGAAAGGTGACCCGCGACGAACGCCTTCAGAAAGGTTCCGTCAATCCGCCGGCTCAGGCTTCCTGAAGGTCTTCGATTCCACCTTGATGTCCCGGATGAGCCGGTGGAGGTATTGCCTTTTCAACCCCGACTCCCTGGCGGCCTGAGAAACATTACCGGAATGACGGGCGAGCACCTTGGTGATGTACTGGGTTTGAAAGTCCTCCATGAGCCTGTCCTTGGCTTCCTTGAAAGGCAGTGAAAAGATATCCTCCCCTGGTCCCGTGAGGCTGGGGGAGGGGGGGGGATTTTCTTCGAGCCCCCAGAGGTCCCCCACCTCCAGCTCATCTCCCAGGGCCATGATGACCCCCCGCTCCATGACGTTCTCCAGCTCCCGCACGTTCCCCGGCCATTCCCGCTGAGTCAGATAATCCAGCGCCTCCCGCCCGATCCCCTTAATGTTTTTGTTGTAAAGAATCGAGTATTTTTCCAGGAAATAGCGAGCCAGGACGGGGATGTCCTCCACTCGCCGGCGCACGGGAGGAATCTGGAGATTGATGACATTCAGGCGATAGAAGAGGTCTTCACGAAATTCGCCGTTCTTGATCTTTTCCTGCAGGTTTTGATGCGTTGCCGCGATAAAGCGGATATCGACCTTTCGGATGGCATTGGAGCCGATGACCTTGTATTCGCCTTCCTGGAGGAGCCTCAGGAGCTTCACCTGCATGGTGGGATTCAAGTCCCCGATTTCATCCAGGAAGAGTGTGCCCTCGTGGGCTTCCTCCACCAGCCCTTTCTTGTCCCTGTGGGCTCCGGTGAAAGAGCCTTTCAAATGGCCGAACAATTCGCTCTCGATGATGGATTCGGGGATGGTGCTGCAGTCGATGGGGATGAAGGGCTTGTCCTTCCGAAGGCTGTGGGAATGGAGGGCTCGGGCCACAAGTTCCTTCCCCGTGCCGCTTTCTCCCGTGATGAGCACGGTGGCGGATGTCTCGGCCACCCGGTCGATCTGGTCCTTCAGCTTCTCCATGGCCGGACTGTTCCCGATGAGGGCGGGAAAGCGGGGCTTCCCTTCCAGCTTTTCCCGCAGATACAGGTTCTCCATCTGCATGCGCCGCCATTTGACGGCCTGCTCCACCACATGGAGAATCCTTTCTTTGCGAAAGGGCTTGGTGATATAATCAAAAGCTCCCTTGCGGGTGGCCTCGATGGCCGATTCGATGGTGCCGTAAGCCGTCATGACGATAACGGCCGTATTCACATCCCGTTCTTTGGCCAATTCCAGGACCTGGATGCCGTCCCAGTGAGGCATTTTCAGGTCCGTCACAATGACGTCGTAGTCTTTTTGCTTCAGGAGTTCCGGGATGAGGAGGGGACTGTCCGTTGTATCGATTTCATGGGAAGTTTTACCCGACAGAATGCGCGCGATGAGAAGCAGCATGTCTTTTTCGTCGTCGATGATCAGGATTTTTGCCGGCATGGAACGTCTCCTCATTGCTTTGTAAGTTTTTTTTATTCTCACTCCGAGGCAAAGTCCGAGTCAACAGGAATGTCACCTGAAAGTTTCACCCAGCAGTTTTTGTCCGGCAATGCCGGCGCAGTGAAGGTCGGCGAGGGCATTCCATCTCTTCCGTTCTACTCCGCCTATGTGAGGGGGCGCTGAACCCAATGCAATCCAGAGAGCGCATCAAATTACACAACGTGTTGAAAATATTTGGCGGGATCACTTTTTTGCTCATGTGTGGGGCCTTGTACCTGGGGATTTCCACGGCACGCTACATGAAGGAGACCATCCGCGATCAGTTCAATGAGCAGCAATTGGTGCTGGCCCGGGCGACGGCCCAGAGGGTGGAGGCCACCATTCAGATGGCCATTGCGGATCTGGCCCTCCTGAACTCTCTGCCCACCATTCAGTACTGTGACTCGGATGCCTATGAAATCCTTCTCCTCTCCACGCTTCCCGTCTTGAACCGCGACAACATCATCGAGATCCGCCGCGTGGACCGTCAGGGGAGCACGCTTTTTGTGGCCAATGATCAGGGAATCGGCATGAGGCACTTCGGCCTCGTTCACCAGGAGGCCGGGGTGTACCTCTCCTGGGCGGCCGATCTGAGCAATCGCGGCAAAACCATGGGAACGGGAATCCATCCCAGGGACCCTTCCAAGGACAAAAAGAGCCTGGTCTTTGACCTCATCACCCCCACCTATGAGGATTCTACCGACAGCGCTCATCCGCGGGCTTCCCACCGCTTCTCGGGCTACCTCAAAGCCACTCTGGATGTCAACCGGCTCCTGCAGCAGATCATCCCTTCCATCCGGTCTGGAAAAACAGGGTATGCATGGGTGCTGGATTCGTCCGGGACATTTCTCTACCATCCCGAGCGTGCTTTTGTGGGAGAGAACGCCTTCGAAGTGCGAAGCAACAGGAACCCGGCCATTTCCTTTTCCAAGATCAATCAAATCCAGCGGGAGGAGATGCTGAAGGGCAAGGAGGGCAAATCCGTTTACATCTCCGGGTGGCATCGAGACGTGGTGGAGCCCATGGAAAAGCTCATCGCCTATGCACCCGTCACCATCAAAGGCCCCTACATCGATTATGTCTGGTCGGTGGCTGTGGCAGCCCCCCTCCATGAAATCGAAGGCACCATCGGAACGGTTTACGATCGGCAGGTCCAGCTCCAGGGGATCGTTCTCCTGGTGATCCTCATCGGGAGCCTCACCGTCGTCATCTACGAATTGCGATGGGCGACGCTCCTGGAGCATGAAGTGGCCGTCAAGACGGATGACATACGTCACTATGCCGAGGAGCTGGAGCATTCGGAAGCCAAGTACCGCTCCCTCATCGAGAGCGCCGAGGACCTCATTTTCACGCTGGACGGGGACGGAATCATCAAGACCGCCAACCAGCATATGTCGAGGCTCTTTGGGGAGGACACCAGCGTCCTGGTGGGCCAGAGCCTCTACCGGTTTCTTCCAAGAGAGCAGGCCGATGAGCAGTTGAAGCTGATTCGAGGGGTGCTGGATGGGGGAAGGGCGCGGCACAACCACCTTCACGTAAACATAAACTGGTAATTACTCTTGGCATATAC
>DAIQOB010000255.1:2313-4837 GCA_036788075.1 Syntrophobacteraceae bacterium | reverse complement strand
ATCATCAATATCGACCGATACGCCAATACAACGGCGGGTACAATTCCCCTCTGCCTTTATGAGGCGCTCGTGGAGCAAAAGCGAATCAGCAAAGGGGATTATCTGGTCACGGCGGCCTTTGGGGCGGGCTTCACCTGGGGAAGCGCACTCATTCGCTGGTGGCAGGAATGAGATAAAAGAGGGGGCTGGAAGATGTTTCTTCCAGCCCCCTCTTTACAACCAATGGGGTCGATGCGGTACGGCGTTTAGAGCCCCGCACGCCTCAGAAGCTCTTCCCAGCGCTGGTCGGTCTGGCGCTGAAAGTCTTCCATTTGCTCCGGGGTCATTTTCTTGAAACGGCTCTGGAGCTTCAAATATTCGTCCACTGGGCGCTTGCGGCCGCTGCGCGCCATGCTGAGGCTCTTTCCCGTCAGGCGAAATTCGCCGTGCTCGACTTCATACAGCACAACAATTCCTGCTTCCACCGCCACACGTCCCACTTTGACTGTATCCTTGGTGGCATATCCCCAGCCGGGAGGGCAGGGAACGGCCAAGTGGACGAAGCGGGTTCCTTTGATTTCTTTGGCCTTGAGAAACTTGTTGTAAAGGTCCCCGGGATAGGAAGAGCACGTTGTGGCGAGATAAGCTGGATGATGTGCCTCCATGATCTGGATGAAGTCCTTCTTCGGCTGTTCCTTGGGAATGACTGGAGTGGTGGTGGTGACGGCTCCTGTGGGGGTTGCGCTGGAACGCTGCACTCCGGTGTTCATGTAGGCTTCGTTGTCGTAACAGACATAGATGAAATCCGTTTCGCGCTCGGCGGCGCCGCTGAGAGCCTGAATTCCCATGTCGAAGGTGCCCCCGTCCCCGGCCATGGCCAGGACGGTGAAATCCTGGCCCGTGGCCTTGAGCCCGGCCACCAGCCCCGAAGCGGATGCTGCTGTGCTGGCGAAGGTGTTGTTGACGGCGTTGATGGCGATGGGAGTCTTGGGATACATGCCGTGCAGAATCGTCAGGCAGCACGCCGGATGCGTCATAATGGTGCGGGGACCCAATGCCTTGAGGATATAACGATAGGCGATGGGCAGGCCGCAGCCGGCGCAGGTGCGCGTTCCGGGGAGGATATATTCACGTTCGGGAAGATCCATGATAGTGGTTGACATGACCTGACTTCTTTCCTTTCTTGCGCTATTCTATTTAAACTTCATATCCTACCCAGCGCGGGTGTTCCTGCTGGCTTCCACGGGCTGCGGACTGAATGGCTTCTTGAGCCATTTCAAACAAATCTGCAGGTTTTACATCTTTGCCTCCGAGTCCGACGATGTAATTGGAAAGCATGGGGCGGTGGCCGTTGCTGCTGCTGAAGAGAGCCGCTTTGAGCTCTGTGGCCAAGGCTCCTTCATAGCCGTAGCTGATGGCCTTCTCCACGATGGCGACGCTCTTAGCCGCTTCCACGGCCTGGGCCAGGGGTCCAGCGGGGAATGGCCGGTAAATGCGCACACCGATGACGCCCGCTTTGATCCCTTCTTTGCGAAGGAGATCCACCGTCTCACTCGCCTCGCTGCTGAGAGATCCCATGGTCAGGAACAGGAAGTCGGCGTCTTCGGTCTTGTAGCGATAAAGGCAGTCCTCGTAGGAGCGGCCGCATAATTCCGTATAAGATTTGGTGGCCTCTGCAATGACGGGCCATGACGACTCGAAGCTTTCCTGGAGACGGTGCCTGAATCCCATGTAGCCGGGGCATTTGACGCCCTCTCCATTGGGAATGGGGTCCGTCATGACCACGGGATTGATATTGACGGGTGCTTCGGCCTCAAGCCGGTAGGCCGGTTGATAAGGGGGGAGGAACGCGTCCACTTCTTCCTGTGAAGGAATCTCCACGGGCATCATGGTGTGGGAGAGACGAAAGCCGTCGAAGCAGACCATGACGGGAATCAAAAGCTGTTCCGCGATCTTGTAGGCCAGAATGACCTGATCCAGCACTTCCTGGTTGTTCATGCAGTAGAGCTGCATCCAGCCGGTATCGCGCTGCGCGATGGTGTCCTGCATATCATTGAGAATGGTCCAGGGAGCTCCCAGGCCCCGATTGGTAACGGGCATCACGATGGGGAGCCGGGCACCCGCCGCCCAGTGAAGCTGCTCGTGCATGTACGCCAGCCCGTTGGCGGCTGTGGCGGTGAAGACTCTTGCTCCTACGATGGAGGCGGAAATACACACTCCCAGGGCGGAATGTTCGCTTTCCACGCGAACAAATTCGGCTTTGAGCTCACCTCGCTCCACATATTCTGAAAGCACTTCGGGGATTTTCGATTGGGGAGTGATGGGGTAGGCTGCAACAACCTGAACACGGCACAACTTGGCCGCAAGTGCTGCCGCTTGGGTTCCCGTTAGAATGAGTGTCTGTCCCACAATGATGACTTCCTTTCTGAGATTTCAATATAATCGGTAAATTATCCATTTCCAGAGTTGGTCTTGTCTGAGCCTTTCCAGTAACCCGTTATTCCCATAACGACGGATATGCAAGAAGTCAAACAAAAAGAGCAGA
>DAIQOB010000255.1:0-2213 GCA_036788075.1 Syntrophobacteraceae bacterium | reverse complement strand
TAACCCGTTATTCCCATAACGACGGATATGCAAGAAGTCAAACAAAAAGAGCAGAGAACGCTTGAATCGCGCTTCGCTGTCCCTTCTCAAAGGCTCCTGCGGACGGTACTCCCATATTTTGCACCTTAAATCCGTCGGTTGCGGAAGGTGGGAATTCCCCCTATCCCCATGAGATCGTTTCAAGAGATCAGGGACTTCCTCCGATATATACGCTGCACGTCCAAACGCAAATCTTTTCCCGACGCAACGGAATGCGTGGTCTTTTGAGAAAGAAAGGTGAAGTGGGTGACCAAAAAACTGGGTGAACTTCTGGTCCAGGCAGGGCTGATCAATCGGGAGCAGCTCAAAAAAGCACTGGAAGACCAGCAGCACAGCGGGGAGCGCATCGGGGCGATCCTGGTCAAATTGGGCGCCATCAGTGAAGACGTGCTGGCGGAGTTCATTGCCAGGCAGTTTCGCGCCGCCGAGGTCAATCTCTCCAGGCTGACCATTCCCCAGGATGTCATTGCGCTGCTTCCCGCCGACATCGCAGCGAAATACCAGGTTGTCCCTTTCGGACTCATGGGCAACACCCTGAACATCGCCATGGCGGATCCGGGCAATCTTTTCGTCATCGATGATCTGAGGTTTCTGACCCGTAGAAACATTGCCGTCCACGTGGCCACCGAGAGCGTCATCAAGAAGATGCTCGGCCGCCACAGCGAGAACGAAGAAAGACTCGACGATGTTCTGGGGCTGCTCAAGGAAGACTCCGATGTATCCGTTGTGGAAGCGGCCAATGACCTGGATCTGAACTTCCTGGAAGGTGCAGCGGAGCAGGCGCCCGTCGTCAAACTGGTGAACTATATCCTCCTGGATGCCATCCGCAAACAGGCCAGCGACATCCATATCGAGCCCTACGAAAAGGCCATGCGCGTGCGATTTCGCATCGACGGCGTGCTTTACGAGATGATGCGCCCCCCCGTTCCGTACAAGAATGCCATCATTTCCCGCATCAAGGTCATGAGCCGCCTGGACATAGCCGAACGGCGCCTTCCACAGGACGGCCGCATCAAGCTCAAGGCGAAAAACCGAGAGATGGATTTTCGAGTATCCGTGATCCCCACGCTGTTCGGCGAAAAGGTCGTGCTCCGGCTTCTCGACAAATCCGGGCTTCAGCTGGATATGACCAAGCTGGGATTTGAGGAGCAACAGTACAAAGAGTTCCAGGAAGCCATCTACCGTCCCTACGGCATGGTGCTGGTGACCGGTCCGACGGGGAGCGGCAAAACGACGACCCTCTACAGTGCCCTTTCGGATTTGAACCAGCTGAGCTGCAACATATCGACCGCGGAAGATCCCATAGAATACAACCTCTACGGCATCAACCAGGTGCAGATTCATGATGCCATTGGACTTTCCTTTGCGGCTGCCCTCCGATCCTTCCTCCGCCAGGACCCCGACATCATCATGGTGGGGGAGATCAGGGACTTCGAAACCGCAGAGATTTCCATGAAAGCGGCCCTGACGGGTCACCTCGTCCTCAGCACTCTCCACACCAATGACGCTCCCAGTTCCATCAACCGGCTCCTCAACATGGGGGTCGAATCCTTCCTCGTGGCTTCTGCGCTCAATCTCGTGCTCGCCCAGCGCCTGGTGCGCAGAATTTGCACGGAATGCTCCACGGAGGTGGACGTTCCCCGGGATCTGCTCCTGGAACTGGGGGTGCGAGAGGAAGAACTGGGCACTTTCCAGTGCTACCGGGGCAAGGGATGTGCTGTTTGCAGCAACACCGGCTACCGGGGGCGCATGGCTCTCTATGAGGTTATGACGCTGCACGACTCCATCCGTGAACTGGTGCTTCATGGAGCCGGTGCATCGGAGATCAAGAAAGAAGCGATGCGGCTGGGCATGACGACCCTCAGACGCAGCGGCATCAATAAACTGATGCAGGGGGTGACTTCCGTGGAGGAGGTCTTCCGCTGTTCGGCAAAGGATTGAAGAGGAGCAGAATATGCCCGTTTATCTCTGGAAAGGAAGCGATCGCAAAGGAAAGCCGCAGAAGGGGGATATCGAAGCGGACAACGCTGCCGTGGCCCGTCAACTGCTCCTACGCAGAGGCGTCACCGTCAAGAGCTTCAAGGAAAAGCCCAAGGAGCTCGCCGATTACGTTCCCGCGCTGCAGCAGAAGGTGAAAGAGCGGGAGCTGGTGATTTTTGTCCGGCAGTTCGCCA
>DAIQOB010000254.1:0-4845 GCA_036788075.1 Syntrophobacteraceae bacterium | reverse complement strand
CTGAATCAACTTTCGTCAATCCGGCGAAAGCCGGAATCCAGGAAAATAAAGACTTTCTGGATCCCGGTTTCCACAGGGGTGATGTCAAGTCAACACCATTGCCGGGGTGGGCAAGGCCGCGCGACGCCGGAGCATAAACTCCTGGTTATTTGTGGGCATTTTTATTAGCATACCGCGCTGGCAAAAGAAAGACGAGAGTCCCCATGCAGAGTCCGCCGGGTGGCTTTGGCCGGTTGCCCATGGGAATCGAGCGCAGGAATCAGCTGCATTTTTTGGAATCCAACACAATCAGGAAATGATGACAAGTATGGATGCACTTCGAAAGGGAACGGAACTGGACTTGGTGGTGGAAAAACTGGCTTTTGGCGGTAACGCCATGGCCAGGGTGGAGGGGTTCGTGATTTTCGTGGACAAGGCGCTCCCCGGGCAGCGTGTCCGCGTGCGGATCCACCGCAAAAAGCGTCAGTACGCCGAAGCCCAGGTCCTGGAGGTGCTGACCCAGGCGCCCCATTATGTGGAACCCGTCTGCCCGCACTTCGGTGTCTGTGGGGGATGCCGGTGGCAGGATCTTGCGTACCCGGAGCAACTGCGATGGAAAAGACTTCACGTCCTGGAATGCATCCAGCATCTGGCAGGTGTCGAAGACACGGCGGTGGAACCGACCACGCCTTCTCCGGAGCAGGTGCATTACCGCAACAAAATGGAATTCACTTTTGCCGACCGCCGCTGGCTTTCGCCTCAGGAAATTGCCTGCACGGACGTCCAATACAGCAAGTCCTTTGCCCTGGGGCTCCATGTGCGGAGCTTTTTCGACAAGGTGTTCGATGTGGACACCTGCCAATTGCAGTCGCCCCAGGCTTCCGAAATCCTGAGGGAAGCCCGGGACTGGTGCCGAAGGAGCGGGCTTCCTGCCTACAGTGTGCGGGACCATTCGGGATTCTGGCGCTTCCTCGTCCTGCGTGAAACGAAACGAACCCGCCAGATGCTGGTGCATCTTCTGACAACGCCTCAACCTGAAGGTGAAAAGACCGTGGATGCCCTGGCGGCGCACCTGCTGCGACGCTTTCCAGGTCTCACGACTTTTGTACATTCCGTCACCCGGAAAAAGGCCCAGGTGGCCTTCGGAGAGTCCAGCCGCGTGGTTTTCGGCCCGGGATTTATTGAAGAGGAGTTCGAGTCCCTGCGCTTTCGAATCTCTGCCCATTCCTTCTTCCAAACCAATACCCTCGCGGCCGAAAAGCTCTATGAGGCCGTACGGCGGCTGGGGGATTTCAAGGGGCACGAAACCGTCTGGGACCTCTACTGCGGGACGGGAAGCATCGCCCTTTTCATTGCCTCCCGGGTGAAGCGGGTCCTGGGATTTGAAATCGTCGAGGAGGCCATTCGGGATGCTCAGGTGAATTGTACCTTGAACGGAATTGACAATTGCACTTTCCGGTCGGGTGATTTAAAAGATGTGATCAAAGATGCGCTGGAATCGGCACGGGAGAACGAGCTTCCCGATGTGGTGATCACGGACCCTCCACGGGCGGGGATGCATCCCCATGTTGTCAAAGCCCTTCTCGAATTGGCGCCCCAGAGGATTGTGATCGTTTCCTGCAATCCTTCGACCCTTGCCAGGGACTTGACGTTCTTTTTGGACCGGTATGAAGTTCGAACGATTCAGCCTTTCGATCTTTTCCCTCATACCCCTCATATTGAATGTGTCGTAAGATTGGACAGGAAATCCTGAGCATCATGACTTCCCGCATCCGCTCCGCCGCTTTGGCCTCCGAGTTGCCTTTCGGCTTCGCCTTAAAGGGTCACCGCCGGTCGCTATGCTGAGAAACGCGCGATACAGGCCCAAGAGAAGCCGCGTCAAGAAGCGGTCTCTCTGGTTTAAGGTTCTGGGGCTCCTGGTACTCCTGGGCATGCTTTTCGGGGTCGGCTTCTACTGCTATCTCTACGTGGAAATCAAGCAGCGTTTTGAATCCCGCCGGTGGAGTGTTCCCTCTCGCGTTTTCTCAGCGACGGTTCCTCTGTTTCCCGGTCAGGCTCTTGCTCCTGGGCAGCTGAAGAAGATGCTGGTGGAGCGCCGTTACATGGAAGGCGCCCAGGAGCCTCTCCGTGCCGGGGAGTTCAAGATGGGAAAGAATGCCCTGAGTGTTCATTTCAGGGAATTCCGCTTCCCCGGTCATGCCCTGCCGCCCCAGCGCGTCCAGTTCGAATTTGCACAGAATACCCTCATGCGTATCCGAGGTTCCCAGGGAGATCAGGCGTTCCTGGAACTGGAGCCTCTCGAGATCGCGAGGTTGTTCGGGCATGAACGGGAGAGTCGGCTTCTCATCAATATCAAACAGGTTCCCCGACATCTCGTCGATGCGGTAGTGGGGATCGAAGATCACCGTTTTTACGAGCACGGCGGCATGGACTGGAGGGGGATTTTTCGTGCCCTGTGGACCGATGTAATGGCCCGACGCGTCGTTCAGGGTGGCTCTACCATCACTCAGCAGCTGGTGAAGAACTATTTCCTGGAATCCGAGCGCAGCTTCAAGCGTAAATTCCTGGAAGCCTCCATGGCTCTCATCATCGAGGGGTTGTACGGCAAAGACGAGATCCTGGAAATGTACCTGAACGAAATTTACATGGGCCAGAAGGGCAACGTCGCCATCCATGGAATGGGGGAAGCCGCCCGATATTATTACGGCCGCAATGTGGAGGATCTTACCCTGGCAGAGGCTGCAGCTCTTGCCGGGATGATCCGTGCACCCAATCTCTATTCACCCGTGGCCAACCCGGAATCGGCCCGGGAGCGGCGCAATACAGTCCTCAAGCGCATGGCCGAACTGGGGAAAATCAGCCCTCAGGATTACGAGAAAGCACGCATCGAACCATTGAAAGTCACGGGGTCTCAGTTGCCCCTCAGTGTGGCCCCTTATTTCGTGGATTACGTCCGGCAGCAGCTGCAGGAGCTTTATGCTCCCGAAGTCCTTGCTTCCGAAGGTCTGAACATTTACACGACGCTACAGCCCGAAATGGCCCTTGCCGCAGAAAATGCCGTGACCGAAGGGCTCCGGGAACTGGAAAAGGAGATTTCCGGTAAAAGCGAGCCGGCTGCGGACCGTCCCCTGCAGGCGGCGCTCATCGCCATTCAACCCAAAACGGGAAGCGTGCTGGCCCTGGTGGGGGGGCGGGATTATGGGGAGAGCCACTTCAACCGTGCACTCCTTGCCCAGCGGCAGCCTGGGTCGGCCATCAAGCCTTTCATCTACCTGAGTGCTCTCGATCGATTCACCCTCGCGAGCCGGCTTTCGGATGACGCCAGGCGCTACTCCGTCGGAGGTGATTTTTGGACCCCCAAAAATTACAGCGGGCGTTATCGTGGGAATGTCTCGTTTCGCACCGCCCTGGAAGATTCTCTCAACGCCGCCACTGTCGGCCTGGCCATGTCCGTCGGTTTGGAGCGGATCATCGCGACCCTCAGGAGTCTCGGTATCCAATCGCCCCTGGAGGCTCTTCCGTCGATGCCCCTTGGATCTTTCGAGGTCACACCCCTGGAGCTCACAGGGGCTTACGCTGCTCTCGACAATGACGGACAGAAGCCTTATCTACTCAGCCTCAGGGAAGTGGTGACGGAAGGAGGAGACATTCAAGAACGCCGAAACGTGGATTTTGCTACGGTGACGACGCCCGCCAAAGCCTTCCTTATTACGAATGTCCTTGAAGGTGTCGTAACACGGGGGACCGCCAGGAACCTGAAGCGGTGGGGGATCGATTTCCCCTGTGCGGGAAAAACAGGGACAACCAGTGACTACCGGGATTCATGGTTTGTGGGGTATACGACAGACCTCCTGACGCTGGTGTGGGTGGGCTATGACGACAACCGATCGACTCGCCTCAGCGGTTCGGCGGGAGCGGCGAGAATTTGGACCAAATTCATGAAAGCTGTCACCCCCTGGTTTCACCCTCAGGCTTTTCGCATTCCTCCAGGTGTGGTCCAGAGGGTCATTTGCCCTGAATCGCAGCAGCTGGCGTCTTCCCATTGTCCGGAGAAGCGACTGGAATATTTCCTGGCGGAGAACGCCCCGAGCGATTATTGTGTCACACATGCGACGCAGTGGTGAACTGGAGGCCATGCGGCCGGAAATGTTCCCATGTGCAGGGGAGAGGGACGGCCAATGCTGTTGACTTAACCAGCCTCCGTCATTCCGGCGAAAGCCGGATTCCAAATCCAGGTAAATAAAGACTTTCTGGATCCCGGTTTTCACCGGGGTGACGTTCAGCCAGCAACTCTGAGAGGGGAGTAGGGGCGTTGGGCGGGGCTCGGGAGAGCTCCCTGCGGCGACTGAGCTATGATGGAGAAGGGGAAGCGATCATGATACGGGTTTCCATGGAGCGATCTGCAGCGGGGCGATTTCTTGCCTGGTCGGCCTGTTTCATGGCAGTCGTTTCTCTTTCTGCCTGCGTTCCCAGACAGTATGTCGCCATTCCCCCTGAATGGCGCACTTCTCAGCCCCCGATTCCATCGGCTGGTGCCGCACCACCTTCCCCCAAACAGAAAGCCTCCGTTCCTGGACCGCTCCAGGAAGAAGCTCCCATTATCAAGCGGAAGCCTCTGTTTAAAGAGATGGACCTGCCCAAGGCGTCGGAATCTCCTGCTCCTGTCGTAACGCCCAAGAATGGGGAGCCGCAGGTACATCCCCAAACCCCTCCCCAGGTATCCTCTCAGCCACAACCGCAGGTACCACCACAGGCCCAACCGCGGCCACAGCCGAAGGAGTCCGTGCAGCCGGCGCCGGTGGAGCAACCTCCTCAGCATCTGGCATCCATGCACCTGGTGGACCAGGCCAAGACCTCACTGGCCCA
>DAIQOB010000253.1:0-4856 GCA_036788075.1 Syntrophobacteraceae bacterium | reverse complement strand
CTGAAACAGGGCTTCCACGGTAGCTTCGTTGGTCCCCGTGCGGATCATTTCCTGGGACGCACGGCCTCCCAGGATGAGGTTGACGGCTCCCACCAGGATGGATTTTCCAGCTCCCGTCTCACCGGAAAGGATATTCAGACCCGGTTGAAAGGAAACTTCCAGGTTTCGGATGATGGCAAAATTGTGTACGACCAGCTCACTCAGCACGTCGACTCTCCTGCAGATGACTTTGTGTTGAACGGAGGATACCGAAAAACCCGCCGTTCACATCCCTTTCCCTTGAGCAAGTTCCCGAAATGGCAGGCTTCCCCTACATCCTGATAGCATTGTTTCGGCAAAAAATGAACCCTGGGCATTGCGGTCTTCCTCGCATTTTGTCCTGGATCCCGTTAAGCGAGTAGGGTGCGTTTGACGCACCGGCTGATATGCCTGCGTAAAACGCACCCTACAGAATGCAGATGCCTGTCCTTAACGAGGATAAAAGCGCTTGGCCTTGGATGAGAGCGAGAGGAGCACGCCACGGTGATTTTTCTTTTCCAAGATCGGCGCCGTCCCATGGAAAATAAAAAGTTTGTTCTCCGTCGGGAATTTTTGATAAGTTAAGAAGCTTTGATCCATCGCCAATGACCTGCCCAGAAGTTGAACGAGGAAGGTAAAAAAAAGCCATGAAACAGTGGTGGCAAAAAATCAGGAAACAGCTGAGTTTGACCGTCGATGAAGATCGGTATGGGTATAGTATCCGACAAAAGCCCCGCGTCCCGGCCCAGGGATGGTTTGAACATCTCGTTTCCAGGGTTTCCATGCCCGAGGACCAGCAGCGTCAGCTCGAAGAACTGGCCAGCCGTGGAACGGTTGTCTACGCAGTGAAATATCGTTCTCAGTTCGATTTTGTCTCTGCAGGGCTCCGTCTGCACCAACTGGGATTGGCTCCCCCGTCATTTCTTTTCGACGTCCACCCTTATCTCTGGCAACCCCGCTGGTATGCTGTAAAAATTCTTGTCTATCATTTCTGGCACCTGATCCGGAAAGGCTGCCTCCCGAATCCCTATGAAGAGGGGCACTACCGGGATAAAGTCAACGAAGGCCATTCGGGCCTGTTTTTCCTGGTGGGGAAAAGGGGCTATTACAAACGGACGGTGCTCGTGGGAAACGATCCCCTGGAGCATTTGTTCGATATTCAGCGGGAGAGCGGGCGCCCTGTTTTCGTGGTCCCTTTGATGCTCCTGTACACGCGGTCTCCGGGGCGCGAGCGTCGTGGCCTCCTGGAGATCTTCCATGGCCGGAGGGATAATCCCGGGCCTTTGCGCAAGATCATTTCTTTCCTGCGTGGTTATTCCAACGCGGTGCTCGAGGTTGGGGAGGCGCTGAACCTCCAGGCAATTCTGCCGGAGCTTTCTGAAGAGGTTTCCGAGCGCCGCAAGCAGATCTACCAGGTGCGGCGGAACGTCATCGAGTCCCTGGATGAAATGCGTCGCGCCATTGTCGGTCCCACCATGAAGAGCAACCTCGAGCTGAAGGAAATCATACTGCATCACCCCCGCCTGGATGCCTTCATGCAAAGGCGCGCCCGTTCCAGCAATCGAGAGGTCTGGAAGGTACGTATGGAGGCGGACAGCTATCTCAATGAAATCGCCGCCAATTACAATTATCCCGTGGTGGAGCTTGGCGCGAATGTCCTTACGTGGGTCTGGAACAATCTCTTCGACGGCATCGATCTGGATATGGACAGTCTGCAGAAGGTCAAGCGCGCGGCACGGCACAAGACCCTCGTGTATATTCCCTGCCACAAGAGCCACATCGATTACCTCATCCTTTCGTATATCCTGTTCAAGAACAACCTGTTCGCACCCTTTATCGCTGCGGGCAAGAACCTGGCTTTCTGGCCCCTCGGGCCGATCTTCAGAAACTGCGGGGCTTTTTTCATTCGCCGCAGCTTCAAGGGCCTGAGGTTTTACGCGGAGGTCTTTTCCCTGTATGTGAAAACCATGGTGCAGCTGGGCCACAATATGGAATTCTTCATCGAAGGCGGAAGAAGCCGCACGGGGAAAATGATCCTGCCCAAGATGGGCCTCCTGGCCATCCTCATCCAGGCGGTGGAAGAAGGCTTCTGCGAGGACCTCGTCTTTGTGCCCACCTCCATCTGCTACGACCGCATTCCCGAGGAAGAATCCTACATGAAGGAGATCACCGGAGGGGCCAAGGTCCAGGAAAACATCGGCCAGCTGATGCGGGCAAGGCGCTTCCTGAAGAAGCGCTATGGGCGGGTGTATGTCCAGTTTGCCGAACCGCTGTCCCTCCAGCGCCACCTGGAGCGGTATCGCGTGGGGGCCAAAGCCCTGCGGCCCAAAGAGCGCCACGCCATGTACAGGGATTTCGCCTATCGCATCATCAACAGCATCAACAAGGCGTCCCTGGTGACTCCCCACGCCCTGGCCGCTTCAGCCCTGCTGGCCTCCTCCCGACACGGCGTGTCCATGGCCGAAGTGCAGGAAACCGCGAAAATTTTTTACGACTACCTCAGCCACTGCGGAGTGCGATTTTCCAAGACGCTCCGCAGCTATGACAAGTGCCTGGAAGAGACGCTCTGGGACCTTGAGCGCAACAAACTCGTGGGCAAGCTGAAGGATGAAGACGACGACCTGGAGGAAGAAGTCTTCACCATGGAAGACAGCAAGCGTTTGACCCTGGAATACTACAAAAACAACATCATCCATTTCCTCCTTCCCGCAGCCTACGTCTCCACTTCCATCCTGGCCCAGGAAAGCTTCCGCTTCAGCCTGGCCCAGACCTTGGAAGACTATGATTTCATGAATAATTTTTTTAAATTTGAATTCGTTTACGACAATGAAGCCCGCAGTGAAAAGCTCGTGCAAGAGGTGCTCTCCACCTTCGAAGCCAGGGGCTGGGTCCACCGCGTGGGGGATGAAGACCAGCCTTTTCTGTTGACTCACTCGGGACTTCGCACGGCCCAATGCTTCCATGGGGTGCTGAGAAATTATTTCGAGGGCTACTGGCTCGTACTCCGGGCCTTCCGGTATCTTCAGAAGAATCCCTACACGGAGAAGGACTTCATCAAGAAGGTCCTGAGCCTCGGACAGAAAGCTCTCAAGCTGGAACTGGTAGAGCGCCCCGAATCCATTTCGAAGATCCTCTTCAACAATGCCCTGAAATTTTACGTGGAAAAGGGCGTTATCGAAAAGCGCATGGAAGAGGAGAACGGCGACGCGAAAGGAGGCGAGATGTATTCCGACACGGGCAACCGGCTGCTGGTGCAGCATTACAGCAAACAGATCAGCCGATTCCTGAGATCGCCACATTTTGCCTTGCAGTAACGGAAGGAGAAGTCTAGAGTTTTTTCACCAAAGAATGTTCATTCAAGCATTCATATGTTGAGGAGTCTGTCCATCCTCTTAGAGAAAGTCAGGGAAAGGGAGGTGCTTAGATGAAAATTAGGATTCAACCCGTGGAGCCTGCCAAACGGCGTCCTAAACCGGCTGATGAGAGCAAGCTCGTCTTTGGCAAGACATTCAGCGATCATATGTTCATGATGGATTACAAAGGCGAGAAGGGTTGGCAGGATCCCCGTGTCGTTCCCCACCAGGTCCTTCAGATGGACCCTGCGGCCATGGTCCTGCATTATGGCCAGGGGATTTTCGAGGGAATGAAAGCTTATCGCTGTTCGGATGGAAGACTCCACCTGTTTCGTCCCGAGAAGAACTTCGAAAGGTACAATCGATCCGCCGCCAAGCTGTGCATGCCCCAAATCGAGGTGCCCTTTCAGTTCGAGGCCCTTTATGAACTGCTGAAGCTCGATAAGGACTGGATTCCTCACAGCATGGGATCTTCCCTTTACATCCGCCCCACGATGATCGCCAGCGAGCCTCACCTGGGGGTCCGCCCGGCCAATGAATACCTTCATTTCATCATCACGGGTCCGGTTGCCGCCTATTATCCCGAAGGGTTCAATCCCGTCTCCATCTATGTCTCGGACCAGTTCGTTCGCACCGTACGGGGCGGCCTCGGGGAAGCCAAAACCATGGCCAACTATGCTTCCAGCCTCTATGCGGCGGAATACGCCAAGAAGAAGGGATTCACCCAGGTGCTCTGGCTGGACGCGGTGGAGCTGCGGTTTGTGGAAGAAGTGGGCACCATGAACATCTTTTTCCGCATCAAGGATGAACTGGTGACTCCTCCCCTGGGCGGCTCCATACTCGCCGGCATTACGAGAGATTCCGTCATTCAACTGGCGGAGCACTGGGGAATCACTGTGCACCAGCGTCCCATTGAAATCGGAGAAGTCATCGATGCGGTCCGGTCGGGGGACATGAAAGAAATTTTTGGAACGGGCACCGCTGCCGTCGTTTCTCCCGTGGGCTCCATATCCTATAAGGACCAGTCTTTTAAGATCCAGAACGGTGCGGCCGGGGAATGGTCCCAGAAGCTGTACGACGAGATCGTGGGCATTCAGTACGGTGAGAAAGAGGACCCCTTCGGCTGGGTGCATGAACTGAAGGTCTAAGCCTCACCGGGGTCGGATAAGGGGGTACTTGAAGAATTAAAATCGCATGGTTACTATTGAAACAAGGTCGACGCTATGTCGCCTTATTCTGACCCCTCCTGGCCCCGTTCGGCTTCACCCCTCCGGCTGAACGGGGCTTTCTCATGCAGTTCTTGGCTCACGCAGAGACACGGAGAGCGCGGGGAAAAGCGAGTGGCAACAGGCTCTGCGCCCTCTGCGGCTCCGCGTGAAAATGAAGTATTTCAGCCTGAAATACAAACGCCCTTCGACCCTTTGATTTTTTCCTCTTTCCTGAGCTGCAGGTAATTGTTCAGGGCCGTCTCCCACTGCACCATGA
>DAIQOB010000252.1:0-4863 GCA_036788075.1 Syntrophobacteraceae bacterium | reverse complement strand
TGCCGAAACGGGAGGACAGGTCCTTCCCGTCTGGCTCGAGAGCAAAGTGACGGAAGTCGGCACTCTCGAGCTGTGGTGCGTAGCCCGCGATACCGATCGCCGCTGGAAGCTGGAGTTCAATCTTCGCGAGCGCGAGGAAGCGTAACAGACGCAAGCCCTCTCGTGCCGATAAAAAACGTTCAGGTCATGGCGGCCATCTGGAAACGAGCGCATGAACAATCCTTTTGAAACTGAGGAAATCACTCATCGATTCATTGTCGGCATCGATCTGGGTACGACCAATTCGGCCCTCGCCTATGTCGACTTGGCCCAAAAGGCCAAAACCCGGAGAGAAATTCAATTCCTGGAATTTCCTCAACTGACGGGTCCCGGGGAAGTCAGCCGGCGATCCGTTTTGCCTTCGTTTTTGTATTTGCCGGGGTCCTACGAGCTGCCTGCCGGGAGCACGGCCTTGCCGTGGGACCCTCATCGCGATTATGCCGTCGGTGAATTTGCCCGGGAACAAGGGGCTCTGGTCCCCGGCAGGATGGTTTCCTCCGCAAAGTCATGGCTTTGCCATGGAGGCGTCGATCGGACCGCAGCCATACTGCCGTGGGGTGCCGCCTCCGATGTGCCGAAGGTTTCCCCCGTGGAAGCCAGCGCCCGTTATTTGCAACACATGCGGGAGTCCTGGAATGCCGTCATCGCAAAGGGACGCGAGGGATACCGTCTCGAAGAACAGGTGGTGATCCTCACTGTTCCCGCCTCCTTCGACGAGGTGGCGCGCGAGCTCACCGTGGCCGCTGCTCAGCGGGCCGGGCTTCCCCGGGTCATTCTCCTGGAAGAGCCATTGGCCTCTTTTTATTCCTGGCTTTCCCTCCATGAGCACGACTGGCAAAGCCTCATGCAGGCGGGGCAGCTCATCCTGGTCTGCGACGTGGGCGGCGGCACAACGGATTTTACCCTTATCGCCATCCGCCAGGGAGAAAAAGACCTGTGCTTCGACCGCCTGGCCGTGGGGGATCACCTCATGCTGGGGGGAGACAATATGGATCTTTCCCTGGCCAGACACCTGGAAATGCAACTCCGGGGGCAGCATGGGCAGCTTGACAGCAAGCGCTGGCATCAACTATGGCACCAATGCCGGAGAGCGAAGGAAACACTCCTCGGGAGTGCCACGCCGGCATCCGAATCCCCCACCCTCGAGTCTGAAGAACGGCAACCTTCCCCCACCTTCGTTATTTCCATCATGGGTGCGGGACGCAAGCTCATTGCGGATACCCTCAAGGGCTCCCTCTCCCAGGCACAGGTGAAAGAGCTCATCCTGGAGGGCTTCTTTCCCTATGTCTCTCTGGACGAGGCGCCCCAGGGCAGCCGCCGTTCGGGACTGACGGAATGGGGGCTCCCTTTTGTTCAAGACCCTGCCGTCACACGCCATCTCGCTGCTTTCTGGCAGCGACATCTCAACCTGATGCGTCAGGAAACCGGTCGGACCCAACTTTACCCGGATTTTCTGCTCTTCAACGGCGGAGCCCTCACTCCGGCATCCATTCGCGAGCGCATCCGCTCCGTCGTGCAGCGTTGGTTCCAGGCAGAGGCGGCTCCCGGCTGGTCCCCCATCGAACTGGAAAATTCCCGGCCCGAGCTGGCGGTGGCTCTTGGAGCAGCATACTATGGCCTTGTGCGCCAGGGGGAAGGCGTGCGCGTGGGAGCAGGCAGTCCCCGGTCCTATTATGTTCAGGTAGGCGCAGGGAGCCCCGATGGAGAAGCCTCCGAAGGAAAACAGACCGCCGTCTGCCTCATCCCCCGCGGCACGGAGGAGGGGTTTGAAACCCAGTTGAGCCGTCCGGCTTTTGAAGTGCTCGCCAATCAGCCTGTTGCCTTTCAACTCTACTCTTCCAGCACACGACTGGGGGACCGCCCGGGAGAAATCGTGCAACTCCCCCCCGAGGAAATCACGATTCTTCCCCCCATCCGGACCGTGCTGCGGTATGGCAAAAAGAGCGGCGCTCAGTCCCTCCCTGTACTGCTGGCGGTGCGATTGACGGAAGTGGGAACCCTGGAGCTCTGGTGCCGATCTCAGAAGAGTCCCCACCAGTGGCAGCTGCAATTCGATGTACGGCAGGCCGGAGGCCTGGAGCCCCAGACGGCCTCCCAGGGTGAAACCCTCGACATGGAAAGCATCGAACAGGCGCAGGAAGCCATTCTCGCCGTTTTCCAGAAGAGCCGGGCGGCTGCGGCCGCCCCTCCGGAGAAGCTCACCAGGAACCTGGTATCCATCCTGGAGCTCGGCAAGGAAAAATGGCCGACGCCTCTCATACGAAAATTGAGCGACACTCTCCTGGAAACCCGGAAGGACACCTTCCTGACACCCCAGCATGAAGCCCGGTGGTTCAATCTGCTGGGCTACTGCATGCGCCCCGGCTTTGGAGATCCCCTGGACGAATGGCGCATGAAGGAAATCTGGAAGATCTACCCCCAGGGGCTCCAGTTTCCAAGGCAGGCCCAGAACCGTACGGAATGGTGGATTTTCTGGAGGCGGGTGGCCGGAGGGCTGACAGCAGGCCACCAGTGGTACATCTTCCAGCAGGTGTGGCCCACGCTTCAAACGGGGGACAGGAAAAAGAAGAAGACAGGGAAGAAGGCCTTGAAAAGCCTCAGCCCCCAGGAAGAGATGGAAATCTGGATGGCCCTGGCGAACTTCGAGAGGCTTCCGGCAGGCAGCAAAGCAGATCTGGGGCAACTGGTCCTGGACCAGATCCACAAAGGAAAACCCAAGTCCCAGGAGCTGTGGGCTCTCGGGCGATTCGGAGCGAGAATCCCCTTCTACGGTCCCCTGGATACCGTGATCCCCGGCGGCATAGCATCCGACTGGCTCAACAGGCTGCTGGATCTGAACATGGATCCCACCGAAGCAACAGCTCACGCCCTGGTACAGTTGGCCCGTCTGACAGGGGACCGGGAAAGAGACCTTCCCGCCAAAGATCTGGACCGCCTGGCCCAATGGCTGAATCAATTGCCCGAAGGCGCGCGCTACCAGGAGGTCCTGTCCCATCCGGACACCAGTCTCCTGGCCCGTGAGCATGACTGGATCTTTGGGGAAGCGCTGCCGGCAGGACTGGTGCTCTCTGCAACTGCGCCATGACGTCGCTGTTCGCCCAATAGTACACCGCGGCGAAAGTCATCACCTGGTCCGAGCGGTTTTTAATTCCCCCTTTGAAGGGGGATCAAGGGGGATGTGCGGTGACGTTCACACCCCCCTGCCCCCCTCAAGGGGGGAATCGCACTCTCCCACGGGATGAAAACTTTCGCCGAACAATACCGGGCAAGAGGCAATCAGGAACGATAAAAGGCAGATTCTGCCATTTCCAAGGGTTCTCACATGAATGATTTACCCCTTGAAAAACTGCTGGCCGACAAGAGAAACCTGGAGCAGATCCTCGACAACCTCATGGAGGGCATCATCGCTCACGACAAGGAGAGGCGGGTTCTCTTCTTCAACCGTGCGGCGGAAAAGATCACGGGATATGGCAAAGCAGAGGTCGTTGGAAAGGACTGCCATGAGGTTTTCGGCCAACCCTTCTGCGGGCAGCGCTGCTCCTTCTGCAGCGGTCCTCCGGACAATTTTTCCCACACCAGCTACTCCCTCAATATCCTGACCCGTAGTGGCGAACCGCGCCACATCGAAATGTCCGTCACCGGCATGCGGGACGAGGCGGGCGCCTTTGTCGGGGTTCTGGCCGCCTTCCGAGACATGACGGACCTCATCGGGCTGAAAATCAGGCTGGGGCAGCTCAACAGCTTCAGCGGCATCATCGGCCAGGACCATAAAATGTTAAGTCTTTTCCGACAAATCCAGGACCTGGCCACCAACGATTTCCCCGTGCACATTTTTGGAGAAACGGGAACAGGAAAGGAGCTCGTAGCCACGGCCATTCACAATGAAAGCCCACGCGGCGGTGGCCCCTTTGTGCCTGTCAACTGTGGGGCGCTTCCCGAAGGTTTGCTGGAAAGCGAGCTCTTCGGACACGTCAAAGGAGCTTTTTCCGGGGCCATACGCGACAAGAAGGGACGCTTCGAGCTCGCCCATACGGGCACCCTGTTCCTGGATGAAGTGACGGAACTGCCCAAGGCGATGCAGGTGAAGCTCCTGCGGGTCCTACAGGAAGGAACCTTCGAGCGCGTGGGAGGGGAATCAACCATCCGAGTCGATGTGCGCATCATCAGTGCCACCAATCGGGACCTCAAATCCGAAATGGAACGGCATCACTTCCGGGAAGACCTTTATTACCGCCTCAATGTGGTGCCTCTCCGTCTTCCGCCCCTCCGGGAGCGCAAGACCGATGTCCCCCTTCTCGCGGCACATTTCCTGGAAAAGGCCGTGGAACGGGGGCAGAGAAGCGCCAGCCTCTCCCGGGACGCTCTCTCCCTTCTCATGGATTACTCATGGCCCGGAAACGTGCGCGAGCTCCAGAACGCCATTCACTTCGCCCTCGTCAAATCCAGGGGAACCGTCATCAGCCCGGAAGACTTGCCTCCCGAAATACGCACCCGCGAGAGCTGCGTCTGCTCTTCGGGACCCCTGCGAAAGCTTGACGGACAGTCTGTAGCGGCAGCCCTGCGAGAATGCGGGGGCAACAAGTCCCGGGCCGCCAAACTCCTCAGCGTCGGCCGCGCGACCCTGTATCGCTTCCTGGAAGAGCATCCTGAAAATCGCTGAGGCAGTTGCGATGGTGCCTGAAATGCACCCTGCCCGGCTGAAATTCGCCTGCATGACGGCTTTCTTGCGCCAGTGTCTCATGAGACAGTTTTGTCTCAATGTACATTCGAGACATTTGCATGCGCATCGTGCACATCGGCCCAAACGGCACATCGCCCGAAGAT
>DAIQOB010000251.1:0-4865 GCA_036788075.1 Syntrophobacteraceae bacterium | reverse complement strand
CACCGGCCGAAAAACATCTGGAGAATTCACAACAATGCCTATCGGTAGCTATTCCTATGACGAATATTTGCATCTTGTAGAATCATTTCATGGCTATACAGCGCCAGGAGTGATTATCGGTGGATTCATGGTGGATCTGGCCAAGAAACACCTGCCGGAAGGGACTCTCTTTTACGCCATTTCCGAAACAAACAAGTGTCTTCCAGACGCCATTCAACTCCTCACACCATGCACGACGGGGAACGGCTGGCTCAAGGTGGTCCATTTGGGACGCTATGCCTTGTGTCTCTATGACATGAACGAGGGCAGCGGCGTACGCGTGTTCCTGGATGTCCGCAAAATGGATCAATGGCCGGAAATCAAGAACTGGCACTTGAAGCTCAAACCCAAAGCGGAGCAGGATAAAGACCAGCTTCTGGATGAGATCAGGCGCGCGGGCGAGGATATTTTGAGTGTTCAACGTGTGAAGGTTCAGCCTCAATACCTCAAAAAGCCTAAAGGGAGACGCATTGGTGTCTGCCCCTTGTGCGGCGAGCCTTACCCGACTGGAGACGGAGCCATCTGCCGTGGATGCCAGGGGGAGGCCCCCTACTTGAGCACCGATGAACAAACGGTGCAGCCCGCTGTACCCCCAAATTTGAAACCAATTCCCGTGGAACAGGCTGTCGGAAAAGAACTGCTCCACGACATGACCCAGATCATTCCGGGAGAAAGCAAGACGGCGGCATTCCTCCATGGACAGAGAGTTTCCGTTGGAGACCTTTGCCGACTCCAGCAAATGGGACGGCAACATGTCTACACCCAGGACGATATCCCACCACAAAGTGACTGGGTCCACGAAAACGACGCAGCCATCGCCTTTGCCGAAGCCATGGCCGGGGAAGGTGTTGCATGCGCGGGCGCACCGCATGAAGGAAAAGTCGCGCTGGTTGCCTCCCGAAAAGGCCTCTTTGTCGCCGAAGCGGATCGACTGGAGCAATTCAACACGCTGTCGGGCGTCATGTGTGCCAGTCTGAAAAGTTATAAGATGGTGGATGAAAAGCGGGCTCTCGCCGCAACCAGGGCCATTCCCCTCTATCTGCCCAAAACCGATTACCTCCGCGCCATGGCTATCCTTCAGAAGGGGCCGCTGTTTCGGGTGCTGCCGGTACGGAAAGCCAGGGTCGGCATCCTGGTGACCGGGAGTGAAGTCTTCCAGGGATTGGTGGAGGACAAGTTTATTCCCATTATTGGATCGAAAGTCGAAGCATTCGACTGCACAGTGGTTCGTTCAGAGATCGTTCCGGACAGCCGGGAAGCCATCAGCCGGGCGACCCGCGATCTCATCCAGGCCGGCGCAGACCTCGTCATTACAACAGCCGGGCTTTCCGTCGATCCCGATGATGTCACCAGGCAGGGACTGGTGGATGCAGGAGCCACAGACATGCTGTACGGCACTCCCATCCTACCCGGTGCCATGACCCTCCTGGCAAGGATCGGAAATGTCCAGGTCATGGGGGTGCCCGCCTGCGCCCTCTATTTCAAAATCACCAGCTTTGACATACTGCTCCCCCGCCTGCTCGCAGGAATTCCCATCCAGCGGGGTGACCTGGCAAAACTCGGGCACGGTGGCCTCTGCATGGAATGTAAGTCCTGCACTTATCCTAAGTGCGCCTTTGGATACTGAGTACAGGCCGGCGAAAGGTTTCAATCTATCGGACCGTGCAATTTCCCGTTTGAAGGGGCAGAGGGACGTGACCGTCTCCGGACATCCCCCTTAATCCTGCTTCCGCCGGCAGATATTGCGTTCCTTCGACATCTTCCCTGGTTCCTGCCTTCAGGGTGGGAACCAGGGCATCTCCAAGGCCTTTCAAGGCGAAATACCTCTCATTGCCAACTGCCTACGGCTAAAGACTGACAGTTGAACACTCAGAGCGGATACAGCTGACCCATTTTGACCCATCTTAATAACATCCTATATTAACTGAAAAAAACGCTTAAAATATTCCGGCAGGACAGAAATCCTTGTTGCTAAATGACCCATTCCCTCCGGGCACATACACCGCATTGCTCCTCATCCATCGATAATATCTTGATTTTAATACTGAAATATTTAATGGCGTGAATATGGCAATCAGCGGGGGTGAGGCGCTTTTCTGTATAGAAAAACGGCTCTATGGAGGATTTTTATTGTGGCAATTTGTGCCAATTTTGGCATAATTCAAGTGTTTAACAAGCTTTAGAACTGTTGCGTCTGCGCTAACCCACAAAACAGTCAGGAGATGAGGATGGAGAAAAAGGCCCTCACAATCAATGGAAGCCCCAGTGTGATCATCGCCGATCCGGAGGCCTCGCTCGCGGATGTTCTCCGCAGGCAGTTGGGGCTCACGGGGACGAAAGTCGGCTGTGGAACCGCGCAATGCGGCGCTTGCTCAGTTATCATGGATGGAAAGGTCGTCCGTTCCTGCGTCACTAAAATGAAAAAAGTCGAGGAAGGGGCACAGATTACAACGATTGAAGGGATCGGCTCTCCAGAAAACCTGCACCCAATTCAGGTGGCATGGATGGTCCATGGGGGCGCTCAATGCGGATTCTGCAGTCCCGGATTCATCGTTTCCTCCAAAGGGCTTCTGGATCAGAATGTCAATCCGACACGGGAAGATGTGCGCGACTGGTTTCAAAAGCACCGGAACGCCTGTCGATGCACGGGGTATAAGCCTCTGGTGGACGCGGTCATGGACGCGGCCCGAGTGCTGCGCGGAGAAATCAGCAAAGAGGATCTGGCCTACAAGCTTCCGGCGGATGGAAGAATATGGGGAGGAGTTCACCCAAGACCATCGGCTGTCGCCAAGGTGACGGGGACCTGCGATTACGGTGCGGACCTGGGACTCAAGCTCCCGCCCAATGCCCTTCAGCTGGCGCTGGTCCAGGCTAAGGTCTCCCATGCAAACATTCTTTCCATCGATGCCTCCGAGGCGGAAAAAATGCCCGGAGTCTACAAAGTCGTCACCCACAAAGACGTCAAAGGGAAGAATCGCATCACCGGCCTCATCACGTTCCCCACCAACAAGGGCGATGGCTGGGACCGTCCTATCCTGTGTGACACGAAGGTCTTCCAATTCGGGGACGCTATTGCCATTGTCTGTGCCGACACCATTGAAAACGCCAGAGCCGCAGCCGACAAAGTGAAGGTCGAACTGGAGGAACTGCCTGCTTACATGAGCGCCCCTGCAGCCATGGCCGACGATGCCATCGAGATTCATCCCGGTACACCCAACATCTACTTCGAACAGAAGATCGCCAAGGGTGAAGAGACAGGCCCATTTATGGCCCAGGCGGCTTATGTGGTAGAAAATGATTTCTTTGTGGGACGGCAGCCTCACCTTCCCATGGAGCCCGATGTAGGATTCGCGTATTTCGACGACCAGGGACGGTTGACTATTCATTCCAAGAGCATCGGTATTCATCTCCACCACGCCATGATTTGTCCAGGCCTGGGGATCGAGCCCGGAAAGCTGCGCCTCGTTCAGAATCCAGCGGGCGGCACCTTCGGCTACAAGTTCAGCCCCACCATTGAGGCACTCCTCGGAGTGGCCTGCATGGCCACCGATCGGCCCGTCTTCCTGAACTTCGATTACTATCAGCAGATCACCTATACGGGAAAACGCTCGCCCTTTTTCCTGAAGGTCAAGTACGGGGCGAATGCGGACGGCAAGATCATCGCCATGGAGAGTGACTGGTCCGTTGACCATGGCCCCTACTCTGAGTTTGGAGACCTTTTGACGGTACGGGGCGCGCAATTCATTGGCGCCGGCTATGGCATTCCCAACATTCGGGGCATCGGTCGGACCGTCTGTACGAACCACGCCTGGGGGTCGGCTTTCAGATCGTATGGTTCGCCTCAGAGCGAGTTCGCCTCGGAAGTCCTCATGGATGAGCTGGCAGAAAAAATGGGGATCGATCCCCTTGAACTCCGTTACAAGAATGTCTACCGCCCTGGCGACACCACACCCAGCGGCTGTGCACCGGATGTCTACAGCCTGCCCGAACTGATCGACAAGATTCGTCCCATCTACAAGGAAGCCTTGGAAAAAGCCAAGAAGGAATCCACCGGGGAGAAAAAACGGGGGGTAGGAGTGTCCATAGGTGTCTACGGATGTGGCCTCGATGGTCCCGACTCATCGGAAAGCGCCGTAGAACTGACACCGGATGGAATCATGGTTTACAGTTCCTGGGAAGACCACGGCCAGGGAGCCGACATGGGCTGTCTCGCAACCGCCCACGAAGCGCTGCGTCCCATGGGGATTCAGCCCGACAAGATCAAACTGGTCATGAACGATACCGCCATCACACCCAACAGCGGTCCTGCCGGCGGGAGCCGTTCTCAGGTTGTGACCGGCCAGGCGATCCGGGTCGGTTGTGAGATGCTGGTGAACGCCATGAAAAAACCGGGAGGCGGCTACAGGACTTATGATGAAATGGTGGCCGAAAAGATCCCCCTCAAATACGAAGGAAAGTGGACGGCGTCCGCCTGTACCGCCTGCGATGAAAACGCTCAGGGAAATCCATTTCCCGCATACATGTATGGGGTTTTCCTGGCCGAAGTCGAAGTGGATGTCAAGACAGGGAAGACTCAGGTCTTAAAGATGACCTGTGCCTGCGATGTGGGCAAGATCGCCAACAAGCTGGTGGTGGATGGACAGATCTACGGTGGTCTCGTTCAAGGGATCGGACTCGCCCTCTCGGAAGACTTCGACGATCTGAAGAAGCATGTCAGCCTCGTGGGATGCGGTCTCCCCTATATCAAGGATGCCCCTGATGCCTTGAGCGCCATCTACGTGGAAACGCCACGGGAAAATGGCCCCTTCGGAGCATCCGGAGTGGGA
>DAIQOB010000250.1:0-4878 GCA_036788075.1 Syntrophobacteraceae bacterium | reverse complement strand
GATGGTCATAGCTTCCTCCCCTCATCTCTATCCCGCCGGGATCGTCACAATGGGTGCACCTTCTTTGCCGCCGGTCTCCACGAGAGTGAATATGAACATGAGAAACGAGAACATGCGCTTGGACGGGAGGTCACGGTCATCGATCCAAAACCAGTAACCATGATAGGGAACAGCGACGAATGCATCGGCCGGTTTTTGAGGGGAGCTGTAAATGCGGATCAGGGGGGACAGAGAACCACCAGGAGAGGCGTCGATTTCGGTGCGATTGACTCGCTTCTCCTCTACGTGCACATCCGGAACATCGATATAGGAGGCGAGGTCGATGATGATCTCGAGGATGGAGCGGCTCAGGATGGCCAGTTCCTGGTTGTTTTTGGCTATGGACGCATAGGCAACACTGAATTCCTGCGCCGCGGGGTCCAGGCCCAGCAGCTTCCGCACGGCAAGACTGTCCTCTTCGGCAGCCTTGTCCAACCTGCCGCGAAAGGTCATGAGGGTGGCTTCCTTCTCGTTCGTTTTCTGAACGCGCAGGCCGATGGCGCCCGCAGCCTGGAGTTTTCGGAGCCTCTCGATGAGCGGCTGGAACTCCGGATCTGCAGGCCTGGCCCTTGCCGCTCCTCCATAGCGGTTCCGGATCCCATTCACGGAATGCACCGAGAGCCTCAGCACCAGGTCAACCGGATAATCCGCCTGGATCAGACTCAGGATTGCCGCGGGTGGTATCGGGGTCATGAAGCTTCGTGCGAATTTTTCTCCCGTGAGCGGACTGTAGGTGATCGTAGGACGATCGATGTAGCGCGCTGCCCCGCCTGCGGTCTGAGAATTGGTCACGGCCCCGGTGACAGGGTCCGCCCAGGTGAGCCGAAGGTCCAACTGGCTCTCGATGGAGTACTGGTTGATGACTGACGCCACATCCAGGAAGGTAGGAGTGTCCCCGTAGCGGATCTTCACCATGTTGATGAGCATCTGGGATTTCCAGGAATCGGAAATGGCGGACGTATAATCGAACCGGTCACGTACAACGGTGTGCGGCCCGATGCCCACGCACCCCATGAGAGTGAAGAGGAAGCTGATGAGAACAGATGCTTTGAGCTCTTTCTTCACGATCATTTTACCGCGCGCTCCTTTCGCGTCCATACCGCCAAAGTCCTTCCGGAAGTCGGTAGTAGCGCCCTCCCAGTGTAATCCATGGGTTCTTCCGTATTTGCCACTGGCTGAAGCCTCCCCCCAGAACGCTCACCGCCCTGGGGGTCCGGAGGGTGTGCAATTGCCCCTGAGGGGGCATTTCATGCCTCCTCCCCGGGGAGCGAAGCGGGCTCGGAAATGTCCTCATCAATCCAGGCCGACAGCAAGGTGTGGCCTACGGCGAGCACGACCGGGCCTACGAAGATGCCTATCAGACCAAAAGCGATCAGACCACCCACCACACCGGAGAAAATCAACAGCAGGGGAAGATCGGCGCCTTTCTTGATGAGGAGTGGGCGCAGGAAGTTGTCCATGGTCCCGACCACCAGCGCCCAGATGAGAAGAATTGTGCCCCAACCCGTACTGCCGCTCCAGTAGAGCCAGACCACCGCTGGGATCATCACGAGCAGGGGACCGACCTGGGCGATAGCCGCCATGAATATCAGCGCCGTGAGGATGGAGGCAAAAGGAATTCCGGAGACGGCGAGGCCCAAACCGCCAAGGACCGACTGAGCCAGCGCGGTCACCACGACGCCGAGAGCGACGCCTCGCACGGCCTGTCCTGCCAAAAGGACCATATTTTCCCCCCGCGGCCCCGCCAGACGACGTCCAAAACGCTTGACCCGCGATGCAGCATGTTCACCTTTGGCATAAAGAATTGCGGAAAACAGCACCGTCAGCAGGAATTGCAGGACCAGGCTTCCGAAGCCGCCCACCTCCGCGATAAACCACCGGACAGCACTGCCGGCGTAGGGAGCCAGCTTCCTCATGAACTCCTGCACCCCTGTCACGGCAGCCTTTTCCCACGCCATCATCAGGTCGGAGCCCAGGAATGGCAAATTGCCTACCCATGCGGGCGGAGGCGGTACTTCGAAATCATACAGGAACCTGGCCCAGCCGGCGATGCGATCGGCATTGGACACAATGGTGCCGATGGCCAACCAGAGAGGCACCACCAGGACGCAGAGAAGGACAACGGTCATCACCGCCACGGCCAGGGAACGTCGCCCCCAGAGTCGGCGCTGGATCAAAACCAGCAGAGGCCAGGTCGCGGTCACGATGGTCACCGCCCAAATCGCGGCGCCCAGGAACGGTTTAAGGATCCAGAGGGAGGTGCCGATCAGGGCTCCGATGGAGAGCACCGCGAGAAAGATGCGGGTGATGTCGCGTTGCGGCTCGGTCATGGGGGAACCTTTCCTATTCGTTTGGCCTTCGTGCTCAGCCATCGTGCGAGGGGGATGGGTTCAATCCCTGCTCTACTCGACCAAATTCAAAGCGGCATGTCGCGCCGCGCCGAGAAGGGCTGTCTTGGGGTTCATGATGACCTTGACGGGTATATCCTGGAGCAACGGCCTCATTCGGCCCTTTGCGGTGAAGGCGTTCATGAATTCCGGCTCTTTCAGCTTCACGATGATCTTCGGCGCAATCCCGCCTCCCAGGTACACGCCGCCGGTCGCCATGACCTTCAGGGCCAGGTTGCCCGCCTCAGCGCCGTAGAGCGACACGAAAATTTCCATGGCCTGGAGGCACAGCGGACTCTTTCCCTCCATGGCGCATTGAGAAATGATTGGGGCAGGGTCGCCCTGGCGCAACTGTTCCACCAGCCAGTCCGGCTCTTTTCCCTTTCCCGTATCCCTCAAAAACTGGTAGATGTTCACAAGTCCCGGTCCCGAGACCAACCGCTCGTAACTCACGCGTCGGTAGCGGTTGAGCGAGTAGCTGAGTAGCTCCATTTCCAGGTGATTGCGGGGTGCAAAGTCCACATGGCCTCCCTCCGAAGCGAAGGGTCGATGAACGGCCCCATCCCAGTACATGACCGCCTCCCCGAGCCCTGTGCCTGCCGAGATGATCGCCATGTTGCCGCCGGCGTTTCGAACGCCTTTGTTCAGAGCCACAAAGTCCTGGCTCTGAAGGACGGCGACCCCGTAAGCATTGGCTTCGAGATCGTTGATCAGGCCGACATGCTTCAGGCGGAGTCGCTTTGCCACGGTCTTCGCATCGACCACCCACGGGAGGTTTGTGGCTTCGCAGCGTCCGTTGCGCACTGGACCTGCAATTCCAAAGGTGGCGGCTGTCAGATCACACGTGTAAAGAGACACAAACTCCCCCAGCACCGCTTCGAGGCTCGTCCGCTCGCGGCTTGGAAAGGTTTTTTCGAACAGGATCCGCAACCCTTCCTCCTTCACTTCGATGATCGCAAGCCTTGTGTTGGTTCCGCCTATGTCGCCTGCCAGAATCATGGTGGACACAGCTCCTCGCTGAAGGATTGATGTTTCCGCCAAATCAGGACTTCATTCTCGTCTTGCGGGAATGACAAATCAAGAAAGTTCGTAAACCGCACCATTCTTGAGCCACCATGGGACTCAACGCCCCGATTTGTCGACAGCATCCCGGGCGAGAGCGGTGATCCGCGTCCAGTCCCCCTGGTCCATCGCCCCTTGCGGGGCAACCCACGAGCCGCCGATGCAGGCGACATTCTTCAGGGCGAGGTAGTCCCGGTAGTTCTCGAGGGTAATGCCTCCCGTGGGGCAAAAGGTGATCTGGGGAAAGGGTCCGGAAATGGCCTGAAGCATTTTGAGGCCGCCCGCGGCCTCCGCCGGGAAAAATTTGAAGTGGTCGTAACCCCGCGCCATACCGGTCATCAACTCCGAGATCGTGGCTATGCCGGGAATCAGGGGTATGGGACCCTGATTGGCTGCGTCGAGCAGTTCCGCTGTCAGTCCCGGACTGATGGCAAAAACCGCCCCGGCCTCGGCAACAGCCGCCAGCTCTTCACCGCGAGTCACCGTGCCCGCGCCGACCATGGCACCGGAGACCTCACGACTGATGATGCGGATGGCCTCCATGGCCACGGGCGTGCGCAGGGTGATCTCCAACACACGGATACCGCCGTCCACCAGGGCCCTTGCCAGGGGCACCGCCTGCTCGAGTTTTTGAATGACCATGACGGGGACCACCGGCCCCTGGCGCAGAACTTCCTCCGGTTGGATTTTCCAATGCTTCTGCACGACCATCACTCCTCCTGAAAGGGGAAATTCACCTGACATTTTTCATAGACATATGTAAACAAAGAGCTCGCGCCTTCCTCCGGGCTCAGCAGATTGCTCCGCAGGGGGGCAAAAATCTGACGACCCATGCCGTAGCGGGCCTTTTTCACATCAGGGTCGGCATACTCCCGGGCCTTGATCACCTCCTCGTCCAGCAGCAGGTCGAGTCTGTCGGTTCCGACATCGAGGCGAATCAGGTCGCCATCCCGCACCTTGGCGAGCATTCCGCCGCAGAGCGCCTCCGGAGTCACATGGATGGCGGCCGGCACCTTGCCGGAGGCGCCGGACAACCGGCCATCCGTCACCATGGCCACCGTGTGGCCATGGTCCATCAACACGGAGAGGGGGGTGATCAGTTTATGGAGCTCCGGCATGCCCGTGGCCTGGGGACCCTGAAAACGCACCACGGCGATAAAATCACGGTTCAGCCAGCCATCCTGGAAGGCCGTGAGAAGTTCTTCCTGGGAATGGAAAACCACGGCAGGAGCCTCGACGACCGTATTCCCCCCATCGGCCAGGGCGGACACCTTGATGACGGCGCGGCCCAGATTGCCCGAGAGAACCTTGAGCCCGCCCGAAGGGGAAAAGGGCTTCTGCAAAGAGGCGATCACCGAAAGGTCTGAAGAACGCTCTGCCTCCCCTTTCC
>DAIQOB010000249.1:2764-4890 GCA_036788075.1 Syntrophobacteraceae bacterium | reverse complement strand
TATGTGCCTTCGTCAGTGCCATTGTGTATCCCTTTCGCTCCTTGAGCCAATTTCTGGAAGATGAACCGCCCTGCGACATCTCGATCATCCCTCCACAAAACACGTCGCTCTGCATCTATTACTGGATAATTCGCTGTTTTTCAACAAAAAAATGGGGCTCCAGACCAAGTTTGGAACCCCGTTGTTTTCATTTGGTGGCGGTGCAGGGCTTCGAACCCCGGACACTACGGATATGAGCCGTATGCTCTGACCACCTGAGCTACACCGCCGCTGAGCAGGGAGATATGTAAAAGAAAAATTCATCTCCGTCAATAGCAAAATGAAGATTATTTTAGTCCAAACGGCTCTTGAAAGGACAGGCGGGATTGAGATTGACAAAAAAACACCTTTCAGTTAAATGTGGATAACCCATTGAAGGAAAGGACTTTTTGCTGTTTTCCAGCCAGTGGGCTCCCAATAATCCCATCCGGCTCTGCCCAGTTCCCCAGACGCGACGATTGAGCCGACACTTTCGGGCCGGGGAACGGTCTCTTGGTACATCTGCTCTGAAAAAGAATGAGGTTCACAAGGAGAATCTGTCTTGAAAAAAGGGATTTATGAAGTCAAGATCATCAGTGATTTTGCGGCGGCACATCAGCTCAGAAACTTTCGAGGCAAGTGCGAGAATCTCCACGGCCACAACTGGAGAGTGGAAGTCGTATTGCGGGGGACGGAACTGGAAGGCTGTGGAGTCCTGGTGGATTTTGGGGAAGTCAAGCAGGCCACTCGCGAGATCCTGTCCGAGGTGGATCACCTCTATTTGAATGATCTGCCCTTTTTTAAAGATCGGAATCCTTCTTCCGAAAACATTGCCCGTTACCTGTTTGAACGATTGTCTGAAAAGCTCAACAATGAAAATCGCTGGCTTTATCGAGTCTCGGCCTGGGAATCGGCTGACGCCTCTGCAACCTTCATGTATGAATGATTCAAAGGTACGATAGAAGGACCATAGAAAAGGAGTGGCGACAATGGGAGTTCCGATTGGACATGTCGATGGCTGTCAGGTGAGATTTGAACTGCAAAGACGCGGGTTACTCCTGTTGTGTTGTCTGCTGGCCTTTTGGGTGGTGCCGTTGGGAAGTGTCCATGCCTCAGCCGGTCCAGGCGGAGAAGCAACTCCCGGAATGCCTGCCGCTGCCGGGGGACACGAGACGGCCAAGGAACCCCCAACCCTTAACCCATCGCCCGTTCCTCCAGGGTCTGCCGCCAAAGAGCTGGAATCCCTGAAGTCCGGGGAAGAGCTTCCCGTGCCCCATGAAGCGGCAGCTGAAGCCCATGGGGAGCACGGGCCGCAGCTGCCCCAGATCTCCCCCATTCCCGGTGTCACTTTTGTGGAAACCATGATCAACCTCATGGATGCCGAGCTGCACGGCCGTTTCTTCGGGTGGCGTCCCAACGATATCGTGGTCGGACTGTTCACGGACAACATCAATTATTACCAGTTGGGCGTCCTGGAGGCCCTTCGCTTCACCACGCTGCGGTTGAAAGACAGCCTGACCCGCATGGGGGATGCCGACGTCTATGATCCGGACCTGGAACAGGCCCTGAACCTCTTCATGAACCGGGCTACGCTGTTCTGGTTTCCTTCTGCGGAGACCTCCTACAGTGAAGCCGTGGATCACTTGAAAAACTTCCTGGTCAAACTGAAGACGGGAAAGCGCAATTTTTACTATCGCAAAGACACGCTTCTTGGCTTGCTCTCCTCCTACAAGGATCTGTTGGGTAACGTCAACAAGACCCTCATCCTGGCCAACGTCAGCCTCTTCAAATCGGACGACTATTTTTACTATGCCAAGGGAGTGGCCCATGTTTATTACGAGATCCTGCGGGTCGTGCGGGTGGGATTCCAGAATCAGCTCGGCATGACACTCTACGGCATCGATGTGATGGATGAGATCATCCACGAACTGTATCGTGTGGAGGAGATGGATCCCTGGCTCATCACAGACGGTAATTTAGATGGTTTTATCGCCAATCACCGTGCCAACATCAACGCTCCCCTGAGCGAGGTCACTCACCTGCTGGGGATCATGTCTCAGTTCTGATCCCAAGGGGGCCATTCGGTCCGTTGCACGGCGGGGCGAGAT
>DAIQOB010000249.1:0-2664 GCA_036788075.1 Syntrophobacteraceae bacterium | reverse complement strand
TCTACTCAGCCTTCGTCTTTTGACTGCTTTCCAGGGCTCTGAGAAACTTCTCCCGCTGCCCCTGAAAATAAGCCTTGTTTTCAGGATCCGCTGCCAGAGCCCTCTCGATGGTTTGCAGGGCCTCTCGATGATGGCCCGTGACATGGTAGGCTTCCGCCAGCGTGTCCAGAGCATGAGGTGCGGGTTCCAGAGCCACTGCAGCCAATGCCAGCTCGAGAGCTCTGGCCGGATCGAAATGAGGTGGAGGGGAAGTGGCATACAGCCAGGCCAGATTGTTCAGTACCGTCGGGTTCCTGGGGGATTTTTCCATGGCTTTTAACAGGACGGTTTCGGCCTCGGCGATGCGGCCCTTCTCCAAAAGCGCTCCTCCGTAAGCCGCATAAAATTCAGGATTTTCCGGTTTCCTCAAAATTTCCTCTGTCAGGACCTCGACCTGCAGCTCAGCCCGCCAGTTTTTCACGAGAGAAGAGTCTTCCACATGCCCTGCCCCAAAAGTGATGGCCGCCATGGTGGTGAACAGAAGCGCCGCCATACCGTAGAGCTTGCGATGGTGCCTCGTGATAAGAGTCGGGTCCTCATGGGATCGAAGGAGGAACTCCACCCGCTGGCGAATGCTGAAGTGATGCCAGCTCGGCAGATCCTCGATGTGACCGCTTTGCACCGCAATTTTCTGCAGCGACGTAATGAGTGTAAACGGATGCCCGAGGAGCTGCATGGCGTAGAGATCCGCCTGCCTTTCACTGTTTCTTAGGAAAAAACCAAAGATATAGCGAAAATAGACAACCATGAGCACCAGGATCGGGATGCTGTACACAGCGGAAAAGAGGGTGAGATGGATGGCGTCGTCTTTCAAAGCCCACCTGAGGAAAGCATCACTGCGAAACAGCGCCAGGAGCAAAAGGTCGCTCAGGGAATAGAGCATGACAGAATAAGAAAGGAAGAAGAGGAGGTAAAACAACAGGTGATGCCGCCTGACGTGCCCCATTTCGTGGGCCACGACGGCTTTCAGCTCATCGATGGAGAGAAGAGAAATCAGGCCCCGGGTGATGAGAATGTAACGCAGCCGCGGCAGAATACCCATGATGCCGGCCGTCGGCATTTCGCCTCCCAGGAGGGGCCAATGGAGAAAGTTCCCAATTTTGAAGCGATGGGCGTGGATGAAATCCTCCAGTTCTTCCCGCAACGGGCTCTGAGGCAGAGGCCGGCATCCCCAGAGGCGCACGATGAAAAATGGCGCGAAAAGGATGAAGGTCAAAAGGATGATGAGGAGCGACACCCCCTGACCTGAATCGGATTTCAGAAATGAGGTCGCCTCCACAAATTCGGACAGGTCCAGTAAGCCCGAGAGGAAAAACCAGGGGAAGAGTATGGCGGCCTGAAGCGAGAACTGACCCTTCATGAACTCCGTGATTCCAAGCTCAGAGCGGGTAATATGTCGATAGACCGGATAGCTGAAGAACCACATGATTACAAGGAGCAAAAGATAAATGGCCAGGCCGGAGGTTTCGGAAAGGGTGAGGAACTTTTGAAAGCCCGGGATCAGCTGGAGGTAAAATTTGATATTGAGAAAATAGACCAGGAGAGCGAAGACCCCGAGGGCCACAATGGAGAGCCGGGACTGCATCCGGTGGTAGCGATAGCTCAAAGCAGATCGTGGGGCATCCTGCCAGGCGGCGAAAAGGAGGCGGCGAAAGGCCGCGCGGCAAAGCGAAGTGTAAAGAAGCACGATTCCCATTGCCGCCAGGAAGGTGGGCAACGGAGGAAACGAGGCTTTGTGTCCCGGCTGCTGAATGCTGAAGAGCATCAGTGCGACGATGAAATAAATGAGCTGGCTGTACATGATCGGCCTGCTATCGGCGGTTCAACGCAAGTTTGATCGGGGGGCCGGCCGGCCACACATTCCTGCGTCCGCATGCGCACAACATTTCAGCACTTGGATTCCGGTTGGAGCGTGAAGCGGATCCTTCCTTTTCCCAGCAGATCGTGCAGGTGCAGGATGCCCTGCAGGCACCCCTCGGCGTCGACGACCGGCATGACCGTGATGAGATGCTGTTCCATGACCTCGAGCGCTTCTGCCACGGAATGTTCGGCGGAAATGGACCTCGGGTGCGGAGTCATAACCTGTGAAATGGCTTTTCGGCTGAGATCCGGGCAGGTGTTGAGGTGCCTGCGCAGGTCGCCGTCGGTGAAAATTCCCAGCAGTTCATTGCGATCGCCCACAATGAGGGTGGCCCCGAGCCCCTTGTCGCTCATGACCTTCAGAGCTTCCGGAATAAGCGTTTCCTGGCGCACCGTGGGAATAGCGTCTCCCTGACGCATGACCTTGTAGAGGGGAACCTGAAGGCGCTCCCCCAGATGCCCCCCGGGGTGAAAGCGGCGGAAATCCTGAGCCTGAAAATTGCGGATGCGAATGAGGGCTACGGCCAGGGCGTCTCCCATGGCCAATTGGGCTGTCGTGCTGGCGGTCGGCGCCAAACCGAGTGGGCATGCTTCTCGTGGGACTCCCGTGTAAATGGCCAAATCACTGTATCGGGCCAGAGTGGAAGAAAGGGCGCCCGTGAAGGCAATCACCCGTGTGCCGAGGCTTCGGAGGCTGGGGAGGATGATGTTGAGCTCGTCGGTCTCTCCACTGTTGGAGAGCGCCAGGACGATATCCTCACTCCG
>DAIQOB010000248.1:3614-4900 GCA_036788075.1 Syntrophobacteraceae bacterium | reverse complement strand
AGAGACATGGAAGAATTGAGCCTGGCCGCGTTTCTCAGGAACATTCCGGACGAAGGCTATCGGATTTTGATGCTCATGGTGGAGATGCTCCAGGAACTGGATGATCCGAGCCGGAAGACAGCTTCGGCGAGCCTGCAATTCGAAAAGATCCGGAGAGGAATTCCCCTCACCGATTCCGATGCGCAAGCGTTGGTTTTAGACCAGATCCGCCACCTGCTTTTCAACAAGGTTTCCTGCAAGGAATTTCTCCGGAGGATGTCCCTGATCGCGCATCTATCCTCTCTCGAAGAGAAATAGCTGCACAGGATTTCACTTCCGCCTGCCTGGAGCAACTTTTTGGGAGGTGAGTCATGGCAATTCATGTGGTGAATAAAAAGCAGTTTAAGGGAGAAGGCATTTACATCGGTCGGCCCAGTGTTCTCGGGAATCCATTCGCCATAGGACGAGACGGGGACCGGGAGGAGGTCATCGCCAGGTATCGGGCCTGGTTGTGGGATCAGGTGGCAGCCCGGAACGAGGTGTTTGCCGAGCTGGTGAAGATCAAGGGAATGGCCGAACGGGGAGAGGTCTATTTGGTCTGTTGGTGTAAGCCCCTGGCCTGTCACGGGGATGTGGTGAAGGCGTGTGTCGATTGGATGATCCGGGAGGGAATTGGTTAGAGGGAGAGAAATTGAGGATTTTCCGGATCTTAAATTCCACCGGTCCGAACCGACATCCCCCGCATCCAAGTTTTATTGCCGTCTACCTTTTGCAAACATTCACTTTTGCGAAAAGGAGACGGTCATGCACGATTACTGGCGAAAGCGTTTCGGAAACTGGAGCGATCCGGAGATGTACGAACTGGCGAGGATCAACCATTACGATGCGGTTCACGAGATCGGGATGAGCCTCGATTCCGATCCGGAGGTCTGGAACGCAGCGGACTGGGAGGATTTCGAACCCTGGGATATGGATGCGGCGGAGGGCGCATCGAATCCTCTGCCCTCGATGAAGCCATCCAAAACATCATGAGTTTTATTTTCTTCCTTCCGATCATTGCTTCTTTCACCCACACTTTTTACCGCCACAAAAAAATCTCGTTTCCGCCTCTCCAGGGTGGTTGTTGTTTTCTTGGCCTGGTCTCATTTCACGGGGAGGTGTGTCATGGCGGGTTTGGTGGCAGTGGTGGGTTCTCGGGAGTTGCCGGCGTCCCGGGCTCCGGCGGTGGCAGACGTGGTGCGGTCTCTTCTGCAGCGGGATTGCAGGATTGGAACGGGGGGAGCCCTCGGGGCGGACCTTTTCGCTCT
>DAIQOB010000248.1:0-3514 GCA_036788075.1 Syntrophobacteraceae bacterium | reverse complement strand
GCACGGGATCACTGTTCAGTGCTGTGCCGGTTTGCCGGAACCCGTTCGGGAGGAGGAAGAACGCATCGTGGCGTAACAGTGAGAAACGATGGGACGCTGAAGACGCTGACTGAAGCGCTGACTTTCGCTGAAAGTACTTCAACTTTTCTTCTTTTGTCAGCGTTTATCTGCGGTCATCAGCGTTTTCAGCGTCCCCTTCCACGACTGTTTCCCACCTCGAAAATTCAATTTCCGTCTCTCCAAAGTGAAGCGTCTGAAGAAGGCAAACATATCAACCATTCACTGAAGGAGATTCATCATGAAAAAGCATTTGGCAGCACTGAGTCTGGGTCTGGTTCTTTCCTGTTCCGGGGTGGCCGCCGCTGAGGATCTGCTCCTCACGGCCAAGGTGGAGCGGGCCATGCAGAAGGTCAACAAGGATGGCGCCCCGTACACGATTCTGTTCATTTCAGAAGATCGGGAGCTTCAGGGAGTTTCCTACACGGCGGAGGCTCCGATTTTCGCCTTCGGCCCTTCTCACCAGGAAGCCTCGGCCGTCCAAGGCGGTGAAACCATCAAGGCCATTGTCTCCAGGAGGGACAATAACGGCGATGTGACGTACACCCTGAGAAAGATCGTCAAATGAGAGCCCGGCTGCTTCGCTTTCACAGGAGAGCGAAGCGCATGCTCTCCTTTCTCACGGTTTACCTGGCTCTCTGCGGCCTCGTGAGCTTTTCCCTTTTCATCCTCGAAGAATCCATGCAAACGGCCATGTTCGGCATCTGGCCTGCCCAGGACGCCAAGGACTGGCAGACGGTGAAGGCCGGGGCGGATTTCATCCGAACCACCAATCGGACCATGACTTTCATCAATTGGGCAGTCGGCTGGATACAGCCCCTGTCCTTCGTCTCCTATCGGACCTACAGCAAGGCGGCCGACATTTACGTGCAGGGAGTTCATGCCAAAACGTTCGCCAATGCGCCCGAACTGTTCGCCGGCGAGCGGGTGTCTCTCCTGTTCACTCCTGAAGTTGCGCGCGATGGCATCGCCACCAACCGCAACATCCATGTTCAAAGCCCTTCTCCTCTCCAGGCAGGCAGAAAATATCGTGTCTCCGGGATCGTCTCCCTCGATGACGGGGCGATCACGATCCGTGCGGATTCGATTTCAGCCTGCCTGGAGTGAAAGGAGGTGATGCCCATGAAAGTCACGGAAATCACGGTTCTGGTGAGCAAAAAGATGTCGAAGGATTTCAATTCGTGGACGGTTTCTCACGGAGTCACGGCGGAAATGGAGCCCGGAGAAGATTGGAAGCAGGCAGCTCGAGCTTTGAGAAGAGACCTCAAAAAGCTCGTCTGTGGCGGCCTCAACGGGGAGGACAAGGTCCTCGTTCACATCAAATAGGATTTCCGTCTGTAGGCGGTGAAAGCGGGTCTTGGCCCGGCACTTTGCCCGAGTGCGGCTAGAGGAGCAAGGTGCAGCACTACCTGCCGTCCAGGCTGTCGGGGCGGTTTGTATCGGCAGCAGGGTAGTCTCCGGAAGGCAAGGCCTCATCTTCACAACATTGCGTTAACACAACTTATAAAGGATTTGAGCCATGATCAATTCCGTCACCATCGCGGGAAATCTGGGCCAGGACCCCGACATTCGCTACACCCAGTCGGGTCTTGCCATCGCCAACCTCAACATTGCCGTGAACGAGTTCGTCAAAGGACAGAACGGCGAGATGGAGAAAAGAACGCACTGGTTCCGCGCCACAGCCTTCGGGCGGACAGCGGAGATTGCGGTGGAGTACCTCAAAAAGGGCTCCAAGGTCTGCATCGCGGGGCAGCTCGTGCAGCGCTCCTGGCAGGACCAGTCGGGGAACAACCGCTCCTCGGTGGAAATCCGCATCAACCAGCTGGAGCTCCTTGGGGGAAACGGTGCCCAGGAGAGCCAAGACCGGTCGGCAACTGAAGCCTATCAGGCTTCGGCGCAGCGCCAGGCCCAGCAGCACTTCAACCCCGACGCCGATTATGTCCCCACCGAGGACATTCCATTCTGAGTGTAAGCGGTTCGCCACGAAGGCACGCTTATGGACTCCCCCCTGGAGCCATTCTTCATACGCTTCGTGCTTTCGTGGTGAGCCGTCAATCCCGACGGTCATGATGGTGTATCGTTCCCCCTCCATCATGAAATCCCCCCTGGCCCCCCTTTGCCAAAGGGGGAAAACGCAATAGCTCTCTGGCTGAGAAACACAACGCTTCCCCCTTTATCAAAGGGGGATCGAGGGGGATTTTCACAGTAAACAGGAGAAACGCCATGCAAATCCAACAGGGAAAACGCACCCATAATACCTCTTCCCTGCCGGCGTGGGCGCAGCGGCACATCGCCGAGCTCACGGCGGAGATCGAGAAGCTACGGTCCGCCCATGAAATCCTCACCCACCGGGAGTGGTTCGTTCTGAACGGCCCGCCCCCGGAAGAGGCCGAATCGGTCACCCGGCTGTGGTTCCTGGGAGCGACCGGAGCGCAGCTCGCCTTTGCCCTTTACCCGGGAGACACGCTGCTGGTGGGAAGGGCCAGGAGAGAGGAGAGCGATCCATGAAAGACATTTTTCAAGAGGCTTGCCTCGTTCAACTGGCCACGTCCTGCTGGCAGGGTTCCAGGATCCTGGAGCCTTCGGTCATGGAGGAGGTGGGGGACAGCGACTGGCTTCGAGGTCGAAAGTATCTCGTGAATCCCGAAACCCTCCATCCCATCCGGGCCGTCATCAGCCGGGCGAGGAAAGACCTGGAAAAGAAAGCCCTGCCTTTTCCCATCCATGGGCTCACTTTGGTTCCCAAAGAACAGATCGGCAACGTCGAAGAGGTCTTGAACCTGCACCGCTTGGAGTTCTACAAAGCGGTCGAGCGATTCGAGGAAGGTTACGAAGAAGCAAGGGAAATGGCGCGATCGAGCCTGGGGAAGCTTTTCAGTGAAACCGATTATCCGGCGCAGATCCGGTCCAAGTTCGACTTCAGCTGGACCTACCTCACCATCCAAACGCCGGGTCGGCATAGCATCCTCACACCTGAAATCTACGAACGGGAAAAGGCCAAGTTCGCGGCCATGATGCAGGAGACGGAGGAGCTTTGCATCGCTGCTCTCCGTGCCGAATTCGCCGACAACGTCGCCCACATCGTCAATCGCCTCACAAGCGAGGAAAGCGAAAAGCCCAAAATCTTCAAGCGCTCCATGATGGAGAAGATGCAGGCCTTCCTGGATTCCTTCGAAGCCAGGAACCTCTTCGACGATGACGAGCTGCAACGTCTTGTTTCCGAAGCGCGGCGCATCGTGGGTGGCGTATCCGCGTCCGCCCTCCGGGAAGATCCCTTCCTGAAGCGCCAGATCGCCACCGAAATGGAGAAAGTCAAGGATACGTTGAATCTCGCCCTCGTCGACATCCCCCGACGAAAGATCCACATCCAGGAACCCCGCTCCTTTGCCGCATGAGGAGAAGCCCCCGAGTTTGGCCGGTGCACCCAATCAAACACAAGGAGAAAAAACATGATCAA
>DAIQOB010000247.1:0-4916 GCA_036788075.1 Syntrophobacteraceae bacterium | reverse complement strand
CCCGGTCTCCCAGTCCTGCAGGGCGAATGCTCTCGATGACGGCACCGGGCCAGGGATCCGCCAGCGCAGCTGGGAAGTGATTCCCCTGGAAAATCTCCTTGCACGCAACGGACGGATCTTCGTCCCAGTGCACTCAACAGAGGAAGTAGACCTGGCCCTCGGCATCCTGGAGCGAGGCGTCGCCGGAGTCGTCATATATGCCGAAACCCCCCGAGAGCTCAGAACTCTCTTGAAGCGCGTGAAAAGTGCCGCACCGTCAGAAGCCCTTCAGATCGCCGTCATCGAGAGCATTCGCCCTGCAGGACTGGGAGACCGGGTGTGTGTAGACACCTGCACCCTCATGCAGGAAGGAGAGGGCCTCCTGGTGGGAAGCTCCAGCTCTTTCTTCTTCCTCGTGCAGGCCGAAGCCAAAACAAACCCCTACGTGGCCCCCCGTCCGTTTCGTGTCAATGCCGGTGCAGTGTATGCCTACGTGAAAGTTCCGGAAGGCCGCACACGATACTTGAGCGAGCTGGCTTCGGGCGACCCGGTCCTGGTGGTGCGTGCCGACGGTGCGGCACAGGTCGCCACTGTGGGTCGCCTGAAGATCGAGCGCAGACCCCTGTTGCTGGTGGAAGCTGCCTGTGGAGAGATGAGAGGATCCATCCTGCTGCAGAACGCTGAAACGATTCGCCTTTCAAATCCTGAGGGAAAGGCGCTATCCATCGTGGAGCTCAAGCCCGGGGATGCAATTCTGGCGGCCGTGGAGAAATCCGGACGGCATTTTGGAATCCAAGTGGAAGAAACCATCTGGGAGAAATGATTGTGGACGACGAACTGAATACCTTGCGAGAATCCATCGATGCGATCGATTCAGAACTTCTGAAGCTCTTGAACCAGCGAATGGACCTGGCCTGCCGGGTCGGGCGCTACAAGGCGGAAAAAGGACTCCCTCTCTTTCACCCGGGCCGGGAGCAGGATATTTACGACCGTCTCATCAAAGCCAATACCGGGCCCCTCTCCCCGGAATCCCTGCGCTCCATCTATCGAGAAATCTTTGCTGCCTCCCGCCTCCTCCAGTATGTACTGCAGGTGGGTTTCCTCGGCCCGGAATGGACCTACTCCCACCTGGCTGCCCTCTCCCTGTACGGGCACTCCGCGCGCTACATCCCCTGTTCCACCCTGGAGGATGTTTTCGAAGCCGTTTTGAAGGGCAAAGTCCACGTGGCGGTCATACCCATTGAAAATTCCCTCCAGGGTGGGGTCGGCCGGAGCATGGACCTGCTCTATGAATCCTCCATGCGGGTCGGGGGAGAATGCTACCTGGAAGTGGCTCACAACCTGTGCGGCTCGGTGGATTCGGTCCAGGACTTGAAGCATCTTTACGCCCATCATCAACCCATCGAGCAGTGCCGGCGGTGGATTTTGGAAAACCTGCGCCACGTGGAGATCTACGAGAGCACTTCCACAGCCCAGGCCGCCCAACTGGCCGCGAAGGACCCTGTCGGAGGGGCCATCTGCAACCTGTATGCAGCGCACCATTACGGACTGAACCTTCTGGCGGAACGGATCGAGGACCACGCAGGAAACACGACGCGTTTTTTGGTCCTGTCCCATGAATTGAACCCTCCCACAGGCAACGACAAGACGTCCCTGCTGTTCGCTGTTTCAGACCAGCCCGGAGCGCTCCACAGGGCGTTGGAAGCATTTTCCCATTCCCATGTCAACATGACACGCATCGAATCGAGGCCCAACCGTCTCCTCCCCTGGCAGTATCTATTCTACACCGACATCGAAGGGCACGAGGACGACGAGCAGGTCCGAAAGGCCTTGGAAGAGCTCCGGGACAAGGTAACCTTTCTCAAGATACTGGGCTCCTATCCCAAAAGAGATCCCAGGTCTCCCATTCGGTTGGATAAAGAAAACATTCAGCCGACGAAGCAACAGCCGGCAAAATTCCTTTGAATTCTGAACTGCATGAAGGCATGAAGTCGTTTGGTTTTGTCTTCTATTTTGAAAAAAATATTTACAGTCAACGGAACGTATATGGATCAGCCTGTTCTGAAAAAACCCGCGTTGTGCGGTTGTCTGCCGGGCATTTCCCGGGAAAAAGCAGCCGAGGTGCTGCATACCTCTCAGGTGGATCTTCTGGAATGGCGTCTGGATCTCTCTATTCAATCCCATTCCCTGCAGGAGACTCTGAATGCCCTCTCCCTCCTGGCTGTCACCCCAAGACTTCCCGTCCTGGCGACCAACCGACCCGTGAGGGAAGGCGGCGCTTTTGAAGGCGACGAAGCTCTGCGTTTCGAGATCCTCCGCAAGGCAGTGGCCGCAGGAGCGGAATGGGTGGATCTGGAGGAAGATACTCCCATGGAAATCGTGGCAGAGTTCAAGGCAAAGAAGATAGGGACCGTTCTCTCTCATCATGATTTCAGCGGGACCCCCGACCGCCTGACCTTACAACGCCTCGCAGAGCGGATGGCCCGGAAGCGTCCGGATGTTCTCAAGATTGTCACCCAGGCCAACTCTCCGGAAGACAGTCTGGCCGTGCTGGATCTCATTCCCTTTGGTCGTCGCCAATTGGGCATGGAAGTGATCGCCTTCTGCATGGGCGACGCCGGACGCTGGAGCCGACTGGCCTGCCTCCTGCTGGGGAGCCCCTGGACATATGTTCAGTTGCCGGGAACTTTGGCAGCAGCTCCAGGCCAGCTTACGGCAGCCGCCATGCGTGCGCTCTTGAAAACAGGGGGCTGGCTGCAACACGAGGGAGTGAATTCATGATCCGTCCCGTACAAAAAAGACTTTTTGCCGTCATTGGTAACCCCGTCGCCCACAGTTTGAGCCCCGCCATGATGAACGCCGCCTTCGAAAAACTGGATCTTGTTGCGGTCTATGTGGCTTTGGAGGTGGATGCGGTGGAGGAAGATCTGGAGAGGCTCTTCCTCATGGGCTTCAGTGGCTTGAGCGTGACACTCCCCCACAAGGAAGCGGCCTGCCGCCTGGCTCAACACGTCGATGCAACAGGAAAGGCCATTGGAGCCGTCAATACGCTCCGGCGGCTGGAAACGGGGTGGGAAGGCTGCAACACCGACTGGATCGGCGCAAACCGCTCTTTGGAAGCGGCAGTTTCGCTCCAGGGAAAACGGTCTATCATCCTGGGAGCGGGCGGCGTAGCGCGTGCCGTGGCCTATGGCCTCAGGCGAAGCGGAGCGACCGTCACCATCTGCAACCGTTCGGTGGAGCGGGGAAATGCCCTCGCAGATCGTTTTCAGTGTGAATTCATCCCCCTGGCAGAACTGAACCGCAGAGACTGTGGCCATGCGTTCGATGTGGTTGTGCAATGCACGTCCGTCGGTCTACAGGGCAAGGAATCTTCCCCCCTGGTTTCCGAATCCTTTTTTCATCCTGGAATGGTGGTCCTGGATACCGTGTACCGGCCTCTATGGACCCCTTTCCTTCAGATGGCTCAAAAGAAGGGTTGTGTCATCGTCCCCGGACTGGAAATGCTGCTTCACCAGGGAGTGGCCCAGCTGGAATGGTGGCTGGAAATCCGGAGCCTCCCACTGGAAGGTGTTGAGGTCATGAGAAACACTTTAGAGAGGATGTTGGAAAATGAGTAAGCTCAGCAAGAAAATTCAACCGGTTTCCAGGGTGGATGCGCGCATTCGCCTTCCGGGCTCCAAGTCCGTCACCCACCGGGCTCTGCTCATGGCCGCATTGGCTGACAGTCCCAGTGATATCGAAAATCCCCTCGTAGCCGAAGATACCCTCCTCACGGCCAAGGCCCTGGAACAATTGGGCGCACTCATCACCTGGGAAGAAGAAAGGGTCCGGATAGTACCTGCAGTCAGGCGCTGGGCTACGCCGTCCGGTCCCATCGAGCTCGGCAACAGCGGCACCAGTACCCGCCTCCTCCTGGCCCTGGCGGCTACGGGCACCGGGACCTTCCTCTTTGATGGAAGCCCGCGACTGAGAGAACGGCCCATCGGTCCTATCCTGGAAGCCCTCAAAAGCCTGGGAGTGACCTGCCAGTGCCTGGGAGAACCGGGCTATCCTCCCGTGAAGCTCATCAGCCAGGGTCTCGAAGGCGGTGAAGTTTTTGTGGACGCCAGCCAAAGCAGCCAGTTTCTGTCCGCGCTCCTCATCGCGTCCCCGTGTGCACGGCACGAAATGCGCGTAGGATGGAGCGAGCCCATAGCCTCCTTCCCCTATGTGGCACTGACGCTTTCCATGATGGAGGAATTCGGTATTCAGTACCGCTGGTCGGGCGCGCATCAAATCATCGTGCCGGCACCGCAAAGCTACCCCGCCCTCTGTTATACCGTGGAAGGTGATTGCTCCTCGGCTTCCTATTTCTGGGCCGCTGCCGCTTTGACCGGAGGCGAGGTGTTCACCCACCCCATCTCGCCTGGAAGCTCTCAGGGCGACTGCCGTCTCCTCCAGGTCCTGGAAAATATGGGTTGCCGGGTCCAGTGGGAAGATGAAGGGGTTCGCGTAACTGGCCCCCCGTCTTTGAAGGCCGTGGATCTCGATATGAACCGGATGCCCGACATGGTTCCCACCCTGGGAGTCCTGGCGGCGTTTGCTCAAGGCCGCACCTGCATACGCAATGTCGCTCACCTCAGGGTCAAAGAATCAGATCGGCTTCACACGGTGGCAACGGAATTGAGCAAGCTGGGGGTCCCCGTGCAGGAGTTGCCTGATGGACTGGAAATCCAGGGGGGACGGGTTTGTGCTCCCCAAACGTTCCTGGAAGCCCATGACGACCACCGCATCGCCATGGCCTTTGCTCTGGCCGGCCTTCGTGTGGAAGGGGTTCAAATCCACGGTGCGGAAGCCGTGGCCAAGTCCTTTCCGAATTTTTGGGATGTGTTCGAGCAAATACGGACTTGAGCTCAGGAGTGACGGTGTATAAAATGAAAAATGCTTCCTGCTCT
>DAIQOB010000246.1:0-4922 GCA_036788075.1 Syntrophobacteraceae bacterium | reverse complement strand
TTGCTGCAGCGACGACAGCCCAACGTATCTGGGACTTCGCCCAGAAGCTGACGGATCAGCCTGGTTTGGGACGACCGGGCAGAGTGGCTGGTACCCGCCAGCTTGTGATTCCAGGTTTACCGTTCATCCTCCCTTATGTGGAGAAATCGGGGGTGATCGTTATCTTGCGAGTCATGCATACGTCGAAAAAATGGCCAAAAAGGTTCTGACCCGCCATGTTGCACTATAAGGCCATCGAAATTTTCACCAGCGAAGAAGCCCGCTGGCAGGGCAAGCCCCTGAGCGACGCCATTGTGCATTTCATCGCCGGCCTGAAGGCCGCAGCGCGATGCATGGTGACCCGTGGAACGGACGGGTGCTACGAGACCGGAGAGATCGCCACCAGAAAACTGGAAGTCCTCTCTTACAATATGCCCCTGCGCATCACCATCATCCTGCCCGCAGGCGCTTTGGATCGCGTCCTCCCGGACATCGAGCGGATGGTCACCGACGGCATCGTGGTGCTGCACTCCCTGGATGTGATCATCCACAAAACCCAGAATCGCCTCATTCCCCCGCAGATCAAGGTAAGAGACGTGATGACGGTCAATCCCAGGACCGTCACCCCTGCGACGCCATTGGATGAAGTGGTGCGTATCCTGCTGTGCAGCATCTTCACAGGGCTCCCGGTGGTGGACTCGGACCATCGCCCCATGGGACTCATCTCCCAGGGGGACCTCATCTATCGCGCGGGAATGCCCTTGAGGCTCTGCCTGCTGGCAGCGTCCGAGGAGAGTCGGCTGAAAGCTTTTCTCGATTCCATGGCCTCCAAAAGCGCCGCTGAAATCATGACCCGCCCCGCCGTGTCCATCCATGAAGACCGCCAGCTAACGGAAGCCGTCGATCTGATGCTCCAAAAAGGCCTGAAACGCCTCCCCGTGGTCGACAGCGGCGGCAGGCTGGTGGGGATCGTTTCACGCATGGACCTCTTCCGGACCATCATGAAGGAATCCCCCGACTGGCAAACATTCAAAAAGCTGGACATTCAGGTGGAGAATCTCCATTCCGTCTCCGATATCATGAGGCGAGACACTCACACCGTGAGGCCCGACACTCCCCTGGACGAGGTCATGCGCATCATCGATTCCAACGACATCCAAAGGGTTGCCGTGGTGGACAAGGAAGGTCACTACCTGGGGCTGATCTCCGACGAAGATCTCCTCGCGGCATTCAGCCGTCACAGTGCGAGTCTATGGGATTACGTCGTGAGCAAAATGTCTTTCACTGAAATAGGGCGAAAGCACAAGGAATTCCTGGACCATCTACAGGCCGGGACGGCTGGGGAGCTGATGTCCGTCAACCACATCACGGTCTTGGAGGAGGCTCCCATCGAGGAAGCCATCCGGCTCATGACGGAGCACAATCTCAAGCGTTTACCCGTACTGGATTCCCAGGGCTACTATAAAGGAATGGTGAGCCGTGAATCGCTGCTGCGAACCGGCTTCACCGGATGCAGGATTTGAGGGCACAGGCAATGGCGTAGACGGCGTAGAAGGAGACAGTTTATGGGAAAGATCCACTTCGAGTCTTGGCGACAGACCGCATTTTTTCACAATCCTCTGAAAGACGGACAGCTCGATACTCAGGAAATTGAGGTACGCATTGATCCTCTCACCAGACATCAGAGCACCTTCAATCCGGGATTGGAAGGCAAGATGTCGATCCTCTTTCCCGAAACGGACTACGCCTATCTTGAACAACGCGCGGAGGCGACGCGCGGGCAGTGCTTCCTGTGTGATGACCGCTGGCGCACGGCCACCCCTACCTATAGCACCGATATCCTTCCCGAGGGCAGATTGCAGCGGGGGGAGGTCGCCCTCTTCCCCAATCTCTTTCCCGTGTCGGCATTCCATGCCGTCGTCAAGGTAGGGGATCGCCATTTTCGACTGCCCAACGAAATTTCCGCCGATCTTCTCGAAGACGCTTTCACAGTCTCCATCGAATCCTTCCGACAATACCACCGCCGCCATCCCTCTATCCGCTATTTCACCATCAACGCCAACTTCCTGCTTCCCGCAGGAGCGAGCATCATACATCCACACCTTCAGTTGCTCGGTTCCCCCTTTCCGGGGACCTACCAAGAGTTGCTTCTGGAGAAAGGCCTCGACTATTACAAGACTCACGGCTCATGCTACTGGACGGATCTCGCGGAGGAGGAGAAAGCCCTTGGGGAGCGCCTCATCGCCCAGATAGGCGGCAGCACGTGGTTTGCGGCCTACGCGCCCGGAGGAGCCAACGAGATCAACGCGGTCTGGACCGAGCGCTCTCATTTTCTGGAATGGGGGCCGGAAGAGATTCGACAGATGGCGGATGGATTATCACGGGCGCTGTGTGCCTATCACGATATGAAATTTTCCAGCTTTAATTTCTCCTGCTTCAGCGGCCCGGTCGACTCCTCGCTGCCGGAATTCCGGTGCCTGCTGCGTCTGGTAAATCGCCAGAACGCCATGCCCCACCACCGGACCGACGATTACTATTTTCAAAAGCTCCTCAAAAACGAAATCATCATTCAGCGCCCGGAAAAGCTTGCCGCTTTTCTGAAAGGGTACTTCTGAGAGGAAGGCAGGGGTGTGAACGTCACGTCACATCCCCCTTTATCCCCCCCTTGAAAGGGGGAGTTTAAAACCTCCTGGACCAGGTGATGACTTTCCCTGGGATGGACTCAGTACACTTCCACCAAATAAGTACCTGAGCATATATTTCTTAACATTATGTCTTGCTGTCCGTTCGCCCTGAGCCTGTCGAAGGGCATGTCTGGTTGTGCCCTTCGACAGGCTCAGGGCGAACGGTTTGTTTTGTTAGAAAACTTTTGCTCAGGTGCTTAAGATGTCCAGTTCCCCTTCGTCATGCCGGCAGTTTTTAAGCCGGCATCCAGTTTTTTTCTGTGGATTCCAGCTAAAGGACTGCCGGAATGACGACTCGAGTGGTAAACGCTCGAATGTATTGAGTTGTGCTAAGATGCGGCACTGTCCGCATTTTGTACGGCGGCCCCGCGCAGGAAGACCTTCAGAAAAAGGTAGCCGCCCAGGCAAAGAAATACTGTATCGCGCAGGAGATACCACAGGGTAGCGGGGTCTCCCTCCGTGCTGGAACTGAAGCAGCCGCAGTGGACGTCCAAGCCTCGAGCCATGTTGAAGACAAGGGCCCCCAGGAATACCAGCAGCAGTACATTGGCGAGGGCAACGGCGCCAGGCAGCCAGACGCCCAGGACAAGGAACGCCCCCAGCAGCACTTCCACCCAGGGCAAAATGAGCGCGGTGAGGTTGATCGATCCTCCCGGCAGGATCTGGTAATTGTAAATGGCTTGGGCGAAGGCTGCGGGATGGAAGATTTTGTCGGCCCCGGCCCAAATGAAGATCCCTCCCAGGACCATCCGAGCCCAAAACGCCGGGTCTTTTTTGAAAGATGGCATATTCTTTCCTTCTCGAACATAGTGTCATTGCTCAGAGTTCCTGCATCAGCCTTTCGCCTGCACCGGAAGCCGTATGAACTGGGTAAAGATGAATGACAGGAGGCTCAGCGCCGCACCGATGAGAAAAGGGATCTCGTAACTGTACATCCAGAGAAATCCGCCGAGGGCGGGCACAAAGACGGCGGCAATATGGTTGATGGTGAATCCCACGGCCGCCCCCGCCGCCATGTCCCGGGGATCGGCAATCTTCTGGTAGTAAGTCCGGATGGCCACGGCGAAATTGAACACCAGGTGATCCACCACGTACATGACGCCCGCCAGGATATCACTGCCGGTATAGGCATACGTCAGGAAGACCAGGATGAGCACGATGTATTCGAGGCTGAGGAGAGTCCGTTCGCCGAAGCGGTTGATCATGCGCCCGATGATGGGGTTGGCAAAGTAATTGACGATGTTGTTGACGACGAAAAGCGCCGTGACGGCCTGGACGGAATAATCGAATCGTTTCACCAGCAGAAACACCGCAAAAACGATGAAAATCTGGCGCCTGGCCCCTGCAAGAAAGGTCAGGGTGTAATAGAGCCAGTAGCGCTTCTTGAGAACCATCTTTTTCATCTGGGGATGCAGGTCTTTCCGGGAAGGGTCCTGCACCAGCCCCCAGCATCCGGTCAGAGCAATGAGGAGCCCCAAAATGCCGAACATCTGGGTGAAATCCATGAACTGGGACATGAGGTAGATGAGGGCTCCCACGGCTATGCTGGCCGCCGCTGCGGTGGAGCGAAGCTTTCCTATGACGAGGGGCGAGACCTTCAGGTCGAAATACTGGAGGATCAAAGACTGGTTGACCGTTTCGTAATAATGAAACCCAAAGGACATGAGCAGGGTCGTCAGTGTAACGCCCCAAAAGCTCGGGAAGAAGCCGGTGAACGCCAGGCCAACCCCCAGCAAAGCCACTGACAGGGCCGCCAGTTTGTGCTCACTGATGACCAGCAGCACATAGATCACCAGGAGGGACAGGAAGCCCGGAACTTCCCGTATGGATTGAACGAGCCCCATCTGAGCGGCATCCAGGTGGGCGACCTCCACGGCAAAATTATTGATGAGGATCTGCCAGGCCTGGAGTCCCGCTGTCGACGAGATCGTCATGAGGAGGAGAAACCAGAACATCCTCCGGCTGTTGTCTTCCATTTGCATCGGGAAATTCCTGCCCTTCCCGGCTCTCAGCCTGCCGGGCGCTCTCTAAAAGTTATCCCCAACCAGGATACATGCCCTCAAACGGCGGCAATGATCAGTGCCTCAAATCACGTTCTCTTTAAATCAAATGCCTCCCGAGATAAAGACCTATTGCCGGAGGCACCCGTAAAAAGGCGGGGGGTCTATGAAGAGCAAAAAAAAGGGGTGCAGGGAGATCACTCCACCGCACCCCTGGTGTCGCATCCCTCAAGCAGTGATGGACGCATCAACCGGCAGG
>DAIQOB010000245.1:0-4928 GCA_036788075.1 Syntrophobacteraceae bacterium | reverse complement strand
CGCGGAGAAATGCTGGTCTACTCGGCGGCGGATTTCGAAGGTTTTCTGGAACTCCGGCCCGATCTCCCGTCCAACCTGGAGAAGGACCTGAAAGAGGTCGTTTCGCTGTTGGCTGCCAATAAATGGCCGTTCCGCCTTCACGCGACCTATGACGAAAGCATTTCGCGCATGTTGAACGTATTCGAAGAGGTACACCGCAAAATCCCCTTCGCAGGAACAAACTGGTTTTTCGATCATCGCGAACCCATTTCCGACTGCAACCTCGAACTCGTTCAGGCCTTGGACGGCGGTATTGCCATCCAGGACCGCATGGCTTTTCAGGGCGACTATTTCCTGGACCGTTATGGGAAGCAGGCGGCGGAGCGAACTCCTCCGGTGCGAAAAATGCTTGAGCTTGGCATTCCAGTGGAGGCGGGCACGGATGCAACACGCGTGGCCGGCTATTGCCATGCGCAGGGCTGTCTCCATGCTGCTCATCAACTTTTGGTCGGCATCAAGGCCGCTGCTCCTCGCTATGGCGATTTCTGGGGTTCGGGCTGCGACTGCTTCGTTTTCTGAATCGTCAACTCGGGATTGGAGGAAAATCATGGATTCCGTATGCAAGATCAGCAAGGTCTGGAAGAGCAAACCGACCATCGAGGGGGCCGGCGTCCATCTGAAGCGGGCCTTCGGCAACAGCCAGGTCCCCCTGTTCGACCCCTTCCTTATGCTCGACGATTTTCGTTCGAACTATCCGCCCCATTACCTGAAAGGGTTTCCCTGGCACCCGCATCGGGGAATAGAGACGATCACCTACGTTATTCACGGTCGTGTCGAACACGGTGACAGCATGGGAAACAGGGGTGTGATTGCCTCGGGCGACGTGCAGTGGATGACCGCCGGCAGCGGCATCATCCACCAGGAAATGCCCAAGGGTGACGATGACGGTCTCATGTGGGGCTTCCAGTTATGGGCAAATCTCCCCGCCTCCCAGAAAATGATGAACCCCCGCTACAGAGGCATCGTCGCCGCAGAGATCCCGGAGGTGACTCTCAAGGGCGGCGTCCGGGTGAAAATCATCTGCGGCGAAGTCAGCGGAGTAAAGGGGCCTGTGCGGGACATCGTCATTGATCCTGCATACCTTGATGTCACGGTGCCGCCGGAAACGACCTTTACTCGTCAGATCGAGCGTGGACACAAGGTCTTCGCCTACGTGGTGGACGGGGAGGGGTATTTCGACCCGGAAAGGAACGCCTATGCCCACGAGGTGGTGGGAGCCAACTATTTCGACTTGAAGCGGCAGTGTGCCTGCAGCGCGGAAAATCTGATTCTGTATGGCGATGGTAACGAAGTGGTCATTACCACAGAAGAAAGGCCGGTCCGTTTCCTTCTCGTATCGGGCCAGCCGATCGGCGAGCCGGTCGCTTGGTACGGTCCCATCGTCATGAATAGCCAGGATGAGCTGCGCACCGCCTTCGAGGAATATGAGAAGGGGACGTTCATCAAGCACAAATAGCGAAGGGAGGAAAAGCGCGAGGAGAGAAGGTTTGAATGACCATCAACAGACCAGCACTCCACGTTTCTACCGGTTCGTCAATCCGACCCGTCCTGCCTACAGCGTGTGGCGGTTCTTTGCTTTTATCTCACTTCCTGCGCTATAATCATCGCCGTTCAAGAAAAAGCCCTGCATCTCACGTGAACCGGAAACTGTAGGTTTCATCATAGAGATCCTGCGGCAGAGGGCTATAAGGGGCATCATGAATGCTACTTCCGCTTTCCGTGCGGACTCCATGAAAAATGAAAGGCTCTGTAGCGAACTGTTTCGAGTGGCAGCATAACCACTTGGCACAGCAATAAAAGCCAGCGCTCTCCACTCCCTGTAAAACCCGGAGACAAGGAGTGAAATTGGAAAAGTTCAGTCAAATGGGAATCCATATGCGTTCTTTGTCGTCATTTCCAATAGACCATCGGCAGCATAACTTTACCTGACAAGACTGGATTTTCCATGCCATTCCATCGAACGCTCTCCCCTCGCGAATTTTTCACCGGCCTGAAGTCGGTCGTGGGTCGTACCCGGCCCAGGAAAATATGCTTCCTGTCCGCAGCCGTTCTACTGCTTCTGCTTGCGCTGTATACGGTCCTGGGATTTTACGTGCTTCCCCCGACGGTGCACCATGTCCTCTCGGGTTATGTTCAGGAGAAGCTGCATCTGCAGCTTCGTATGGAGGCCATACGCTTCAATCCTTTCCTTCTGAGGGCCGAAGTGGTGAAGCTGAGACTGGAGGAGCCCGACGGGGCGCTCCTGGTCGGCTTCAGGGGATTCGCCGCGGACTTGGAATGGAGCAGCCTTTGGAAAGGGGTGTGGACGCTTTCAGAGCTATCTTTGGAGGAGCCCGCGGTCAATCTAGCCCTGGGAGCGGATGGAGCCTTCAATCTGGCACGGTTGCAAACACCCGGGAGAGCTTCGGATGCTCCCGGGACGCGGGACATTCCGCCTTTGAGAGTCGAGCGCCTCAAGGTGGTGCGCAGGGAGGTGACTTTCACCGACAAGCGGCATGCAGAGCCTGTATCCGTGAGTATCCAGCCCCTGGATTTTGACTGTACCCAGCTTTCCACCCTCCCGACACCCCCCGCGACCTGGAGCCTGGTGGTGGGGTTGCCCGGCGGGGGAACCCTTCACAGCCAGGGGAATCTTGCTCTCCATGACTTGAAGTCGAGCGGCACGTTTGCCTTGGAAAAGCTCAAAATGTCCACACTCTGGAGCTTCATGAAAGACCAGCTGCGGCTTCAATCTCTGCCGGGCATACTTGACCTGAAGACTGATTATGTTCTGGATTTCAGGGAACCTGCTCCCTCCCTAGACCTCAAGGGTCTCGAGCTGAGCCTCTCCGACCTGGCACTCCAAGCCAGTGACGCCCCCAAAGCTTTTTTTCAGCTGGGGAAGTTCCAGCTTGCAGGAGCTCGCCTGAACCTGGCGGGTCGCAAAGTGGAGGTGGGGAATATTGTCTTGCAGGGTGGGGCCATGGATCTCCTGATGGATGAGCACGGAAAGCTCAATGTGCAGGACATCATGGCTTCGAGGCCCCCTTCCCCGCCCCCTGAAGCTTCCTTCAAGCCAAAGCGCCCGGCCAATTCCCCCGCGGCCGCCCCTGCATCACCCTGGCAGATTCTCCTGAAGGAGGTGAAGATCCAGGATTTCGGAGTGACTTTCCTGGATAAAGGCCGTTCCCCTGCCGTCCAGGGAGCTGTGTCCAGCCTGGACGGAGCTTTCAGTGGGGAGATCGAAGCCGGTCCAGGGGGAACCAATGTCCTTTTCCACGGCATTTCCGGACGGCTGAAGAAGGTTCGTGCCGGAGCTGAAGTGCCTGGCGATACTTCTCTCGAGATCGAAGCCGTCCAATTTGAAGGCGGAAGGCTAAACCTCCTGGACCGCGCTGCGGAAGTCTCGCGTGTGCGTCTCGAGGGGGCCAATATTCCTGTCGTAAGGAATGCCGAAGGACAGATCAACTGGGAGCGCCTTCTTGCTCCTCCAGCCGAAGGAGCGATTCCGCCCGCAGCGCCCGGCGGGAAGGAAAATGCCGTCCCATGGCGATTTGCCGTCCAGACGATCGAGATGGCCAGGTTCGGACTGGACTTTTCAGACCTCGGGCTCCAAAGTCCACAGCCCGTCTTCAACCTGGAGGACCTGGCCCTCCAACTGGGTCCCGTCGGGGAACCGAAACCCATCGCGTTCTCCTTGAGCTTCAAATTGCGCCAGGGAGGGCAATACGCATTGAAAGGGGCGATGCAGCCCGACGGCTCATGGGTGGAATCGAGTGTCCATGTGTCGCAGTTCCCCCTGGTTCCCCTGCAGCCTTACCTGGACCGCTTCGTCCTCCTCACGCTTCAAAAGGGGGATTTTTCATCCGAGGGGACCTTTCGCTACAAGAAGGGATCGGATGGACCGCACCTGACATACGACGGGCAATTCAGCTCCGAAAATCTTTTGCTCACCGAGCCGGGATCTCAGGAGCCCTTCTTTGGTTGGAAGACTCTCAAGGGCTCCGAGTTGAATTTCTCCTTGAAGCCTAGCTTTCTGAAGATCAGGGAAATGAAATTTTCTCAGCCTTTCGGGGAGCTCATCATCCAGAAGGATCGTACGGTGAACCTGTCGCGGGTGTTAAAAAAACAGCCCTCGAGCGGGAAAGATACTCCGAAGGGAACAGGCGCCCGATCTGCATCTCCAGGAAAGACGGCAGGAAAGCCCTTCCCCTTGCGCGTGGACAAAATTCACATGGAGAACGGCATCCTGAATTTTGCCGATTTGAGCATGGAGCCGCAGTTCGCGACGAAAATCCACCAACTGACGGGTGTCATCAACGGTCTTTCCTCCTCGAAAGAGTCTCGAGCGCAGGTCCAATTGAAGGGCAATGTCGACGATTACGGCGATGCTGCCATCAATGGCGAAATCAATCCTTTCGATCCCGTTCGGTTTTCCAATATCCATATGACCTTCCGCAATGTGGAGATGACGAAGTTAACGCCGTATTCCGGGAGGTTCGCAGGTCGGAAGATCAATTCGGGCAAACTCTCGTTGGATCTTCAGTACAAAATCAAGGAGAGCAGGCTCCTGGGGGATAATAAAATCGTCGTGGACCAGTTGACCCTCGGAGAAAAGGTGGAGAGCCCGGATGCCCTTGACCTCCCCCTGGATCTGGCCGTCGCGCTCTTGAAGGATTCCCGGGGACGCATCAATATCGGTCTGCCCGTCGAAGGGGACCTGAACGATCCTCAGTTCAATTATGGACAACTGATTGGAAAGGCCTTGAAAAACTTCTTGGGCAAAATCCTCACCTCGCCCATTCGCTTCCTGGGGGGGCTGCTGGGTAGGGAGAACGAGGGGCTCGAGGCCATCGTCTTTGAGCCCGGGACGGCCGTCTTGTCGCCTCCGGAACGTGAAAAACTCCAGA
>DAIQOB010000244.1:0-4942 GCA_036788075.1 Syntrophobacteraceae bacterium | reverse complement strand
CCGAAACCGGACGCCAGGGAGATGGATGTGCTGCTGGCTACGGGGGAGCAGATGACCATCGCCCTTCTCGCCATGGCCTTGAAGGATATGGGACTGGACGCCATTTCCATGACGGGCTATCAGGCAGGGATTATCACCAATCGAAGCTATAGCAGCGCCCGCATCAACTGGATTGAAACACTCCCCATCATGGAAAAGATCCACGAGGGAAAGATCGTGGTCGTGGCGGGCTTCCAGGGCTACGACGATGAGGGCAACATCACGACCCTCGGCCGCGGAGGTTCAGACACAACGGCTGTGGCCCTGGCAGCGGCGCTGGGGGCCGATATCTGTGAAATCTACACGGACGTGGAAGGGGTTTTTACGACGGACCCCAACGTGTATTCCAAAGCGCGGAAGCTTGAAAAAATCAGCTATATCGAAATGCTGGAGATGGCCAGTATGGGAGCCAAGGTGCTCCATCTGCGCTCTGTGGAATTCGGCATGAAGTACCATGTTCCCATCATGGTACTCTCTTCTTTCACCGACGCACCGGGCACGCTCGTCACCAAGGAGGATGCAGAAATGGAAAAGGTGGTGGTTTCCGGAATCACCTACAGTAAGAATGAGGCGCGCATTACGATCACCAACGTTCCCGACGCGCCCGGCATGGCGGCCAGAGTGTTCAAGGCCATATCCGACGCCAGGGTGAATCTGGACCTCATCGTCCAGGGAAGCGGCTCCATACCGGGACGCGCCAACATCTCCTTCACCGTCCCGAAGACCGACTACGACAAGACCATCAAGATTGCCGAGCAGGTTGCCAGGGAAATGGACGCAGGCCAGGTGCACAGCAATCCCCACATCGCCAAAATCTCCGTCATCGGCCTTGGAATGCGGAGCCACAGCGGTGTAGCCAGCAAGATGTTCGAAACCCTGGCGCGGGAGAACATCAATCTGAAGATGATCAGCACCTCTGAAATCAAGATTTCCTGCGTCATCGACGAAAAGTACACCGAGCTCGCCGTGAGGGTGCTGCATGACGCCTTCCAGTTGGACAAGGCCCCCAACGAGCGGGTCGAAATACTGGAAGAGAAGTAGGTCAATCAGTACGCCTTGGTCTGCGTGGTGTTCGCATTCGCCGACGGTTTTCTCTACACATCGAACTTTATCCCTACTTTCTTTCCGTAGATCACCAGGCAAAACGATCGGGTTCGCAGCGCCCTCTCCCTACCCGGGCAATGTGTTGACTTAACGTCACCCCGGTGGAAACCGGGGTCCAGAAAGTCTTTATTTTCCTGGATTCCGGCTTTCGCCGGAATGACGAAAGTTGGTTCAGTCAACAGCATTGCCCTACCCGGGTAGAAGGCGCTTGAGCCATCGGCAGACATTACCCCCATCGAAAATGGTTACTCAAAGGCTCTCTTCATGCAAGAAGTAAAAATCTACGACACGACGCTTCGAGACGGCACACAGGCGGAAGACTTTTCCCTCTCCCTGGAGGACAAGATCCGGATCGCCCTGAAACTGGACGATCTGGGCATCCACTACGTGGAGGGAGGCTGGCCGGGGTCCAATCCCAAGGACGTGGGTTTTTTTGAAGAAATCAGGAAATACCGGCTGAAGCAGACCCAGATTGCCGCCTTCGGAGCCACTCACCATCCCAGCAAAACGGCCCGGGCCGACGAGAACCTGGGGGCACTGCTGGCCGCGAAAACTCCTGTCGTCACGGTGTTTGGAAAGAGCTGGACGGTGCATGTGAAGGAAGCCCTTCACACCACCATGGAGCACAATCTGCAGCTCATTCATGACAGTCTGGCCTATCTGCGGCCGCACGTCCAAACGCTTTTCTACGATGCCGAGCATTTCTTCGACGGGTTCAAGGCGGACCGGGAATATGCCCTCAGAACCCTGGAAAAAGCACGGGAAGCGGGGGCCGATTGCCTCATTCTTTGTGACACCAACGGCGGCAACCTCCCCAGCACGCTGCGGGAAATCATCCAGGTGGTGAAGGACCGCCACCCCGGCATCCAGTTTGGCATCCACGCCCACAATGACGGTGAACTGGCCGTGGCCAATTCCCTCACTGCGGTGGAAATGGGAGCGGGCCATGTTCAAGGAACCATCAACGGCGTGGGAGAACGCTGCGGAAACGCCAACCTCTGCTCCATCATCCCCAACATCTGCCTGAAGATGAACCTTCCGTGCCTTCCGCCGGATAACCTGACCAAGCTGCGCGCCGTGAGCCGTTTCATCCTGGAGCTGGCCAACATCCCTCCCAACCGCTATCAGCCCTACGTGGGGCGCAGCGCTTTCGCCCACAAGGGAGGCGTGCACATCAGCGCCGTAGAACGAAATCCCTTGACCTATGAGCACATCAATCCCGAGCTGGTGGGGAACAAGCGGCGCATTTTGGTCTCGGATCTTTCGGGAAGGGCCACCATCAAGCGGAAGGCGGAGGACTACGGCCTGCGCCTGGACAAGTCCGATCCCGTGGCCATGCAGGTGCTGGAGGAGCTGAAAGACCTGGAGAATCAAGGATTCCAGTTCGAAGCGGCGGAGGCCAGCTTCGAAATCCTCGTCAACCGGGCCATGGGCAAGAGCAAACGCTACTTCGAACTGGTGGGCTTCCGGGTCATCGACCAAAAGTTGGACGAGGACAGTGAGCCCGTGGCGGAAGCGACCATCCTCGTCAAGGTGGGTGGACACATGGAGCACACGGCAGCCCTGGGACAGGGACCTGTCAATGCTCTGGACAACGCACTGCGCAAAGCCCTGGAGAAATTCTATCCTGAGCTCAAGGACATGGAGTTGGCCGACTACAAAGTCCGGGTGCTGCCGGGGCGGGACGGGACAGCCGCCAAGGTCCGAGTGCTCATCGAATCCCGCGACACGACGGATCACTGGGGGACTGTCGGTGTATCCCACGACATAATCGAAGCCAGTTGGCAGGCTCTTGTAGACAGTATCAATTACAAGATGTATAAGGGTGAAAAGCAAAGACAGCCGTGCTGAATCATCTCTTCAGAGTTTTCACGACTGAGGATCTCAAGTTCAATTAATCCAAACATCTCATCTGGATCAAATAGAAAGGAAGGTTCACCATGAACAGCCCCACCACTCCCCGCAGTCCCTATGGCTTGGAAAACCACGGCATTCGGAATCCTGGCGACATCTATTGGAACCTTCCAACCCCCATGCTTTACGAACAGGCCATCCGTCGGCGTGAAGGCCGCCTCTCTCACCTGGGCCCCCTGGTGGTTCGCACGGGCCAGTACACCGGACGAGCCCCCAATGATAAATTCATTGTCCGCGACCCGGCGAATGAGGGGAAGATCTGGTGGGGAGAAGTCAACCAGGTGATGGAACCGGAAAAATTCAACACGCTGCGGCAGCGCCTCCTGGCCTACTGGCAGTGCAAGGACCTCTTCATACAGGATTGCTTTGCCGGAGCGGACCCCAACTTCCAGGTCCCCATCCGTGTCATCACCGAGACGGCCTGGCACAATCTCTTTGCACGCAATATGTTCATTCAGGCAACCCCGGAACAACTGGAAAAGCACATTCCCCAGTTCACAGTCTTCCATGCTCCCAATTTTCATGCAATCCCGGAGGTGGACGGAACACGCTCGGAAATCTTTATCGTCATTCACTTCCAGGAGCGCCTTGCCCTGATTGGCGGAACGCACTATGCGGGCGAGCTCAAGAAGTCCGTTTTCACCATCCTCAACTACCTTCTGCCCCAGCAGAATGTTCTCAGCATGCACTGCTCCGCCAACATGGGCTCCGACGGAAGCGTGGCCATTTTCTTCGGCCTTTCGGGCACTGGGAAAACGACCCTTTCCACGGACGTCTCCCGCGTGCTCATCGGGGATGACGAGCACGGCTGGAGCGACCATGGCGTTTTCAACCTGGAAGGCGGGTGTTATGCAAAGGTGATCCGACTCTCGCCCGAAGCAGAGCCTGAAATCTATCAGACGACACGCCGCTTCGGCACCATTCTCGAAAACGTCGGCTACGACAGTCTGACGGGGCGCATCGACCTGGATGACGAATCGATGACGGAAAATACCCGGGCCTCCTACCCCATCAGCCATATCACCTCGGCAACCCGCCAAAAGATGGGAGGGCATCCCAACAACATCATCATGCTCACGGCAGACGCCTTCGGGGTCATGCCGCCCATCGCCAAGCTGACTCCCGAACAGGCGGTTTATTATTTTCTGTCGGGTTATACGGCGAAAGTGGCCGGGACGGAAAAAGGAATCACGGAACCCAAGGCAACCTTCAGCACCTGCTTCGGAGCGCCGTTCATGCCCCTTTTCCCACGCGTCTATGCACAGATGCTGGGGGATAAAATCGCCAAGCACGGCGTCCACGTCTGGATGATCAATACGGGTTGGAGCGGCGGTCCCTACGGTGTGGGGAAAAGGATCAGTATCGGCCACACCCGCGCGCTGGTGCGTGCCGCCCTCAACGGAACGCTGGTTGACGTGCCCATGCGCGAAGATCCCAATTTCGGCATCGCTGTACCCACCGTCTGCCCGGAAGTACCCCCTGAAGTGCTGGATCCCCGCAGCACCTGGCCCGATCCGGCAGCCTATGATGCCCAGGCGAAGAAGCTCGCCGGCATGTTCGTAGACAACTTCAAGAAATACTCGGAAGGTGTGGCCGACAACATCAAAGCGGCCGGTCCCAGGGTATCCTGAGCCCCCACGGTGAGAGCCGGTCCGTTACCCAGGGCGGGTTGCATGCCCGCCCCTTGGAGGCAAGCTCGTTTTAGACTGCGCGCGACTTAGAAGCTGTCTAAAAACTCCCTCTCCCTCGAGGGAGAGGGTCGGGGTGAGGGTAAAAACGCAGAGATAGACGTTACCGTCGGAAGGTTGCATTTTCAGAGGAACGCCATTCAATATTTTGCATTTGCAGGAGCGGCTTCCAGCCGCGAGGCGTATTCGCGACTGGA
>DAIQOB010000243.1:0-4952 GCA_036788075.1 Syntrophobacteraceae bacterium | reverse complement strand
TCGTCCGGCTGCGAGATCGTGTCCCTGCACGAAGACGATGCGCCGGACATGCTGCAGCTGCTGGAGCGGAGCCTGGAACCGGAACTCCAGTGCGAAGTGAAAACGGCGCGGTCCGGGGCGGAAGCGTTGAGCCTCCTGGAACAGGAGCCGGCGGACCTCGCTCTGATCGACATGAAAATGCCCGGGATGAGCGGCATGGAGCTGCTGGAGGAGCTGCGCCGACGGCATCCCTGGCTCACCGTCGTCATGATGACCGCGCATGGATGCATCGAACTGGCGGTGGAGGCCATCAAGAGCGGCGCGTACGATTTCATCACCAAGCCCTTCGACCATGACGCCCTCGTGCTGAATTTGCGCAAGGCGCTGGAGCGCAGCCGACTCCTCAGGGAAAACCTCAATCTGCAGCGCCGGGCCAACCTGAAAGATGCCTTTCAGAACCTGGTGGGGCGCAGCGCCAAGATGCAGCGCGTCTATGAATCCATTCAAATGGTGGCCAAGACCGATCTGACCGTCCTGGTGACGGGGGAATCGGGGACTGGGAAGGACCTGGTGTCTCGGGCCATCCACGCCCTGAGCGACCGGCGGGATCGGGCCTTCGTGGCGGTGAATTGCCCGACAGTTCCCGAGCAAATCCTGGAAAGTGAGCTCTTCGGCTACCGCAAAGGGGCCTTCACCCATGCTACCCAAAACAAAATCGGCCTCTTCCAGGAGGCGCACCGGGGCACCATCTTCCTGGATGAAATCGGGGACATCAGCACCACCATCCAGACGAAGCTCCTGCGCGTCCTGCAGCAGAAGGAAATCAAGCCCCTCGGGGATACGAAGTCTGTCCACGTGGATGTGCGTGTCATCGCATCCACCAACCGCGACCTGCCGGGCAAGATCAAGACCGGTGAATTCCGGGAAGATCTCTTTTATCGCCTCAATGTGCTGCCCATCGTTCTGCCTCCTTTGAGGGAGCGGCGCGAGGATATCCCGCACCTGGTGAGCCACCTCCTGGAGAAGCACTGCGCCGAGCTCAATCGCCCGCCGAAGATCGTATCGGCCGAGCTGATGGAATACTTTCTGAGGGCTCCCTGGGAAGGGAATGTGCGGGAACTGGAAAACGTGCTCATCCGTGGGATCCTGTTCGCTCCGGGCGAGGAGATCCGGGCGGAAGACATCGGCTGGCAGGACCGGCTCCAGGACAAGAAATGCCTGGTGGAGGATTCTGTGAAGCTCCTGGATTATCGGGAGGCCAAGGAAGAGCTCCTGCAGCGGTTCCATGAGCGCTATATCGGGGACCTCCTGTCCCGAACTCAGGGCAATGTCACCCAGGCAGCTCGCACCTGCGGCCTGGAACGGCAGGCTCTCCAGCAGCTCATGCGCAAGTATGGCATTCGGTCGGAGGGCTTTCGCAGTGATTGAGACCCAGGTGACGTTGAGCCAACAACATTGGGAGCGTCTCCCGTTGGACGTTCAAAAAGCGGCACGCTGAGGACGCTGATGGGCGCAGACTTGCGCTGCAGGAAACAGATCCGGGGAAATCAAAAGAACACATAGACAATCAGCAAGGATTCAAAAGTATGAGAGATCGTCTGAAGGACTTGGTCCTGAAATATGCATTCCGTTTTTCCGAAACCCCTTCTTTCAAGCTGGTATCGGGGGGAATGAGCCAATTTTACTTCAATTGCAAGCGCGTCACCCTGGACCCCGAAGGGCAGGTGCTCATCGGGAATCTCGTCTTCGAGGCGGTGAAGGACCTGAACGTGGCCGCTATCGGGGGGCTGACCCTGGGAGCGGACGCCATTGCCAACGCCGTGGCCTACACCTCCTGGCTGAAGGGACAGCCCATCCAGTCGTTCGTGGTCCGGAAAAAACAGAAAGACCACGGGATCGTGAGTCTCATCGAGGGGAAAGTCAGCGCCGGCGACCGCGTCGCAGTCGTGGACGACGTCATCACCACCGGCGGGTCCACCCTCCAGGCCATCGCCGCCTGCCGACAGGCGGGGCTTGAGGTGGTGAAGGTCGTGGTTCTCGTAGACCGGCAGGAAATGAACGGAAGAGAAAACATCCTGAAGGAAGTGCCGCTGGTGGAATCCCTCGTGACGCGGGACGAGATCATGGAGCGCTACCGCAATCAAGGGGCATGAGCTCACCGGGCGCTCATGCCTCCCTGTTGCTGCTCCATGATTCCTTGTAGATCGCCCCATCCCGGAGCTCGATGATCCTGTCGGCGATGCCGGCAAGAGCTGGATTGTGTGTCACAAGGATGATCGTCAGTCCTTCCTGACGATTCAGCCCCTTCAGGAGCTCCCCGATTTCTTCGCTTCTCCGCGTGTCCAGGTTGCCCGTGGGCTCATCGGCCAGGAGGATTCTGGGGCGATTGATCAGAGCCCGGGCGATGGCCACGCGTTGCATCTCTCCTCCGGAAATTTCCCCCGGCAGGTGGTCCTTGCGATGGTCGATTCCCAGGAGCTTGAGGATTCTTCCGACCTCGTTATCCGCCCCGGGCTTCCTGTAAAAGGTGAAGGGGAGCAGAACGTTTTCCTGCACGGTCAGGGTGGGGATGAGATAAAATTTCTGAAAAATATACCCGAATATGTCCCGCCGGACCTTGGTGAGGGCGGATTCCGACAGTACCCGACCTTCGTCTACTACGACCCGCCCGTCCAGAGAGAGTTTGCCCGACGTAGGATTGTCCAGGCAGCCCAGGATGTTGATCAAAGTCGTCTTTCCCGAGCCGGATGGCCCGACAAAAGCCACGAACTCTCCCTCCCGGATGGAAAGGGACACATGGTTTATGGCCGGTATGTCTTCGCTGCCCCTGTGAAAAATCTTGACCAGGTCATGGGCCTCCAGCACTATCGGAGATGTTTGGCTCATCATTCCACCTGGCTTCTGATTGCTTCGAGAGGACGTACCCTTCCGGCTTTCCAGGAAGGATAAACCCCACTGAGCAATCCAATGAGGATAACGATTCCAAAGGTCAGCAGCACCAGCGAGGGGTTGATCTGCACGAGACCGCCGCTCGGAGCATAGGGCAGGAGGCGGCGTATGAGCACATCCGTGAGCTTGGCGGTGCCGAGCGCAAAAAAGGCTCCGATGACACCGCCGCTGATGCAGAGGATGAGCGTTTCAAGCCAGATGAGCTTGAAGATGTCCCATGCAGTGGCTCCCATGGACTTGAGGATTCCGATTTCCTGCAGACGCTCCATGACGGACATGAGGATGGTGTTGACGACTCCCACCACCGAGATGAGGATGGCAATGAGTGCGATGGAGAAAACCATCACCTTTGCCGTGGAAACCAGGGTCATGATGGTCTGCTTGACCTGAGACATGCTGACCACCTGAACATCGGGCAGCTGATATAATTTATCTTCCAATTTCGATATGCTGGCTTCTTTTTTAACTTTGATCCCAATGCCCGTGAGATCGTCGGCTTTGTCGAAGGTCTTCTGAACCATTTTCAATGGGAGGAAAATGGTGCCGTCATCCTGGGTCCCTGTGCGCTTGAGTATGCCGACAACCTTTACTTCCACGTTCTTCTCGGTGATGAGAAGTGGATCTCCCACTTCACGTTGTTCCAGCTCTGCCGCTTCATACCCCATGACAGCCTCCAGGGCTTCCGGGTCCGTAAACCACTTGCCCTGCTTGAATTCCAGGAAGCTCTTCATTTTGGGAAATGTGGCAGGGTCGACACCCAGGTAGGCGCTGTAACCGCCGCTTTCTCCCTTGTTGGGGTCAAAGACGGCCTGCATGAGCATGGGGGTGATTTCATCCACCTCGGGCTCTTTTGAAATCTGCGCCACCACATCTGCCTTCATGTAGCGCAGTCCTGTCCCCCCCTTCAGCATCAGAGTCGCCGCCTCATAGGGACAGCCCTTGGCCGTGACCAGTATCTGAAAGCCCAGGTTATCGATGTCCCGGTTCAGGGACATTTCGTAACCCCGGTTGAAGCCCAGGAGACTCACCAGCACCCACGCCGCCAGGGCGATGCCTACGATGGTGAGAGCGCTGCGGGCTTTCTTGCGAAGCAGATTTTTATAGGCTACCTGGAAGATGTTGATCATGATTTTGTGCCTCCAGCTGCCTGGTGATACGGTAGATATTTATTGTCCAGAATGAACTCATCCACCAGAATCAGGTTTTTCTTCGTTGCCCTCAAGGCAGCCCTGAAATCCGGCTCCGCTTCGGGGACAGGGTTCTTGATCTTTTCCAGGGCAGCATCTCCCCCTGTACTGCCTGTTTTCACATCGTAGCGATAGAAGTCTTTCAGACTCAGTCCCACGAATTGATCGCCAAACGTGGAATCTCGGAGTTCCCTGCCGTATTTTGACGTCAACTTCTGGAAGTAGAACGTCCTGATGACCCCATTGAGGTCCAGGGCCAGGAACACCTGGAGTCCCCCATACTGGCCCTTTTCGTTGACTCCATGGATATATCCGATCTTTTCTTTCCCTTTGAAGACCTCATAGAGGGTGTACGGTACATCGATGGTTTCATAGAGTCCCTGAAACCGGTCTCCCAGGCGGTCTTCAATTTGAGCCAGGAGGGCAGGGCCTCCCTTTTTGTCTACCGATACGTAATTGGTCTTGAAGCCCGTGGAGCCGGGAAAGAGCCTCGCCACATCCCGGTCGGGATCGTTCAGGTCGCAGCCCACCGCCCCCCGGGACTCCCGAGCCGGCAAAACCAGCAGAAGACACAATAGCCAAAGGATACGAATCTTTTTATCCATATCAGCACCGCCGCTGTTCATGGTTTACGTGTGTCGCCTTTCCAGTGAACCCTCTAAATCTAAAGAACCCTGTGGTACCAGTAAAGTTGGAAGACGATCCGATTGTCATCGAGGCTGTCATCGTACGTGTACATGCACCTGAGAGTGATGTCCGAAGTGAGCTTGTACGTCACAGCTCCCGAAATCTCGTAGCTCCCTTCACCGTAAACTTTCTTAAAAACCGGCTGAGCCT
>DAIQOB010000242.1:0-4998 GCA_036788075.1 Syntrophobacteraceae bacterium | reverse complement strand
AGGCTCAGGGCGAACGGTTTGTTTTGTTAGAAAACTTTTGCTAAGGTACTTAAGTGCCCGGAGGAGTCCCTGGGACGCGGTTACCCCGTTCGAAGGCTTCCTTCCGGGCATTTTCAAGTCTGACGCATGAAAAAAAAGTAGAGATTGACTCCTGCCAGGGCGATGGACCCGCCGATGAACTGCACCAGTTTCTCCAGGGACATGCTCTCCCCTGGTGCGGCAAGAGTATGCTGGAGCAGGACCATGAAGAGCACCATGGAAATCCCCAGAACCATCAATTTGACCTGCTTTTTCCAAATCATGAGAATGACAAGGGGCACCCCGACGATCCAGGCTGCGGGATTCCTGGCCAGGGCGGCCCAATCGATCTCGCGAAGGACGGCTGCGATTTTGTTCGAGTCGTATTCCTTCAAAAAGTGAATGAACCCTGCCCAGAGGGTCGTCAATTTTTCCAAGACTTCTATCTCCCATAGCGGATTTCAAACCCGTCATGTTCAGCATGGTAGGTTTCTTCCCGCACTTCCACATGATCCACCTGGCTGTAGGGACTCCCCTGGTAGCACCATTGGAGCATGCGATCCACCCGGTCAGCGTCTCCCTCGATGACGGCTTCGACTCTGCCGTCGGGCAGATTCCGCACCCACCCCGCCACACCCAGGCTGATGGCCGTATCCCGCGTGAAAGCTCGAAAGAATACCCCCTGCACCCTGCCCTCTATCCACACATGGACCCGTTTTTTATTCATCTGCCGAGGCTCCCTTCCTATCGTCAGAAATGCAGGCACACTTTACTGAATACGCTTCAAAAATTCCTCTTCGTCCAGGATCAGGATCCCCAATTTCTCGGCCTTGGCCCGTTTGGATCCGGCATCCTTCCCAGCGACGACGATATCGGTTTTCTTGCTCACGCTTTCAGTCACCTTGGCCCCCCGCACTTCCACGCGCTTTCCGGCTTCCTGGCGCGTGAGGGATGCGAGGGCCCCGGTGAAGACAACGGTTTTGGACTTCCAGAAAGGGTCTTCCTCTTCAGCAGCATGAGAAGAAGTCTGGGCCGGTTTTACCGTGATGCCGGCAGCCAGGAGGGCATCGATGAGCTTCTGATTTTCGGGATGCGAAAAATACCGGGTGATGCTATAGGCCACGATTTCCCCCACCCCCGGAATCCGTTCCAGCTCTTCGCGTGTCGCCGCACGCACCGCCTCGAACCGCCCCAGGTGGGATGCCAGGAGTTGGGCCACATGACCGCCCACGTGGTAAATGCCCAGAGCATAGATAAAATCGGCCAGTTCAGGATTTTTGCTTCCCGCTACGGCGTCCACCAGGTTCTGAGCCGATTTGCGCCCCCAACCGGGAAGCCCCTCGAGGTCTTCCACGCGGAGTGCATAGAGATCCGCCACGGATTGGATGAGTCCTTCATCCACCAGGAGGGAGATGTTTTTGCGCCCAAGGCCCTCGATATCCATTACGTTTCGGATGCAGAAATGCCAGATGGCCGCCTTGATCTGGGCCGGGCAGTTGCGGTTGAGACAACGATGGACGCTCTCGTCGGGAAGCCGAACCACTTCACCGCCGCAGGAAGGGCATTGGGCAGGCATGCGAAAAGGGACTTCATCTCCCGTGCGCCGCGACGCCTCGACTTCGACGACCTCGGGAATGACGTCCCCCGCCCGGCGCACCCACACCCGGTCCCCGATGCGGATATCCTTGCGTTCGATCTCGTCTTCATTGTGGAGCGTCGCCCTTTGCACGGTCACCCCTCCGACGAAGACAGGCTCCAGGACAGCCACAGGCGTCACGGCACCCGTCCTGCCCACCTGCACGAGAATGTCCAGAATGCGGGAGGGAGCCAGGTCCGCGGAAAACTTGTAGGCGATGGCCCAGCGTGGACTCCTGGATTTTTCTCCCAGCTGCCTCTGCCAGTCCATGCGGTTGACCTTGATGACGAGACCATCGATTTCGTAGGGCAAGTCCGCCCTTTCGTCCGCCAGCCGGCGGAAAAATCCAATGGCCTCTTCAATGCCGGCACAGACCCTGGATTTTGGATTCACCGCCAGTCCCCATGTCCGGAGGGTCTGGAGCAGATCCCAATGGGTCGTAAATTCGGCTCCCTCCACACTCCCCACTCCGTAGAAAAAAGCCCTCAGGGGGCGGGAAGCGGTGATGGAGGAGTCGAGCTGCCGCAGCGAACCGGCGGCGGCATTGCGTGGATTGGCGAATGAAGGCTCCCCGGATGCCTCACGGTTCCGGTTCAGGGCCTCGAAATCTTTCTTATCGATGTAGACTTCTCCGCGCACAGCCAGTCGCTCCGGCGGGGGCGGACTGCCCGGTGGACTCTGGAGCTGCCAGGGAATAGCGCGAATGGTCTTGACGTTGGGGGTCACATCCTCGCCCGTAGTGCCGTCTCCCCGGGTACCGGCACCTGTCAGGCGCCCCTTTTCGTAGAGGATCTCCAGGGCGAGGCCATCCATCTTCGGCTCCACCACGTACTCGATCTTGTCCCCATGCCCCAGCAGTTTTCGCACACGGCGGTGGAACTCCCTCACATCTTCCTCACTCATGGCATTTTCGAGACTCAACATGGGGACGGCATGTTCGAAAGGGGCGAACTTTTCGAGGGGAGCAAAACCCACCCGCTGCGTGGGGGAGTCGGGGGAAACCCATTCGGGATGCGCCTCTTCCTCCCGGACCAGTTCCCGAAACAGCGCATCGTACTCCGCATCACTGATCTGCGGAGCATCGAGGGCATAATAGAGAGTGTCGTGATAGCGGATCTGGCGCCGCAGTTCCTCCAATTTTTCCTGGATTTCCCGGGTGTCGCTCATGGATGGGCTCCTTTACGAACACGGTCCTGCAAGGGAGAAGCGAGGGCCTGCAACGCGGCCTGGACGAGCATTTCCCGGGTGGTCTTGAATCTCGGCTCCTTGAAGCCGTGGACCCACTCCAGTGTGCTGAGCTCATCCGAAACGGCCAGGACGACAGCCAGCCGGATGCCCCGAAAATTCGCGACGGTGAAAAGGGCCGACGTTTCCATATCCACCGCCAGAATTCCCTTCTCCCCATAGGTCGTCACTTTGCCGACGGTCTCACGAAAAGGGGCATCCGTGGTCCAGACTTGCCCCTCATGCACCGTGGAGCCGGCCTCAGCCAACAGGGTCTTCATGCGATGGACAACTTCCGGCGAGGGCCCGGGATGATTCATGGAGAGCGGGTAATGGGGGGAAGTCCCTTCCTCTGAAAGCCCACCCGAAGGCAGTACGATGTCCCCGATGCGCACATGGGGCTGGATGGAACCGCACCACCCGATGGCCACTACTTCCTGCACTCCCAGGGCGATGAGCTTTTCCAGTACGAGAATGGTCTGGGGAGCTCCCAGCATGGGACCGGTGCAGCACAGGGGCGTGGACTCGTAACTTCCTGAATACACATCGGTAAGATAAATTTTATGGGTGCGTCGGGGAGACTCCGGAAAGGATCGCAGAACCAGGTCCATGTCCAGAGGCGTAAAGATCAGCAGGGCACGAGGGGGTAGAGCTTCCTCGCGCTTGCCCTTGCGCGGTTCAATGACGGCGGCGTTCTCATCTTCTATAATGGGCATAATGGTTAGGTGCTCTGTCAGTTTCGTTTCGCGGGGTACGCCCTTTTGATTCCCCTCGTGAGGGGGCAGGAGGGTGTTGTCTTGCCCGGCAGAACTTCTTTGAGGTAGTTCTAGTGCATGATGGTGACAGGAGTATGGGGAAACATGGCTTTCAGGATGCTTACGACGATATCACGAGAAGCATCGCCTGGATTCCGGTCCGCCTGCTGGACGCTCGGGAACCGGAATCCCCTTATCGTCATTGGACTTTTTCTTTCAATTTGTTTCCTGCTTTGAAGCGGACCACTTTGGAGGCCGGAATGGAAATCACTTCGCCGGTTCTCGGGTTGCGACCTTCACGCTGAGACCTTTCGGCCACGTCGAAAGTGCCGAACCCCACCAGGGTGATCTTGTCTCCCGCTGAAAGGGCTTCACTGACTGCGGAGATAAAGCCGTTTAAAGCCTTTTCCGCTGCGATCTTCGTCACACCGGCGTCATCAGCCATTTTCCCTATCAATTCAGCTTTTGTCATCGGTACCTCCCCAGTCTAAAATTTCGTTGGAATATTACCGCCCCTCACATGTATGATAAAAATTGCGGAAAAAATAGATGGGTTCCATGCCCGTCGGACCCCGCACGACAACGTGCGTTGCGGCAGCCGAGCGCATGGCTTTAATTTAATGACTCAAAACTATCATTAAATCAACATATTTTATGGGTGTTTACAGGCAGATCGGAACATTTTATGATAAAAAAATCGCTCAAGTGGGCATAAGCCCGTTTTTTTGGTTTTGACCCCGTCGCCTTGGCTGTGTTAGTGAGCTTTCTCCATGAAAGATTTCTACGCATTTGATTCGAAATACAGGAGCCTTTCGGCGCTTTCGAGGCGCAGGAAATGGAAGCTGGGGAGATGGGTGTGCCTTGCTGTGCTGGTCGTGCTTGGAGGGCTGGCCTTGCAGCACTTCGCGTTTTCGCCCCGGGCGCATATTCCTGAATCCGTCCCTGCGAGACCGCCGGAACTGGACTATCCCGACCGCTTCGCCCTGCGTTCGCAGTACCTGAGCCAGTTCACCATCAGGCATCATGTCGTCCAGCCGGGAGATACGCTCCACGAGCTGATGGCGCGCTTCAAGTCGGCCTGAGGCGATGACCGCGCGGCTGAGGACGGCGCTTCTGCTGGCACCGGCGGCGGTGTGGCTTCTGGCCATGCTGGTGCTGCCGCTGATCGTGGTCGTCGTCTTCAGCTTTGGCGAGCGGGCGGCGGCGGGGGGCTATTCCGCCGCCTTCACGCTGGACAACTTCGCCAGTCTCGGCACGCGCTGGACGGCGTTCAGCAACACGCTGATCCTGGCGCCGGCCGGCACGCTTTTGTGCCTGCTGATCGCCTATCCGCTGGCCTATTACCTTGCGATCAAGGCTGATCCG
>DAIQOB010000241.1:0-4999 GCA_036788075.1 Syntrophobacteraceae bacterium | reverse complement strand
TGCGCGCCAGTTCAATTTTGGCATGATCGAGGAGAGCCTTCTGAGTCAGGACGTTCCCTTCGGCCTGCTGCAGCTTGGCCATGAAGGTGTTCTGTTGAATGAGGAACAGGAGCTGGTCCTTCTTGACCCTGTCCCCGTCCTGGAAAAAGACCTTCTCCAGAGTGCCCTCCACCCGCGCCCGCAACTGCACGGTATTGACTGCCTGCGTGTTGCCCGTGAACTCCAGGTACTCTGTCACGTCCCGCCGCAAGGGCTGGCTCACCGTGACTTTTGGGGGAGGCGGCGGCTCCTGAGCGGGCTTGCCCTGGCAGGCCAAAAGGGGCAAAAGAAAAATCAGGAGTGCTGCCGGCAGCATCCTGCGGGCCGGCATGCCCGGAATCATGAGGTATCGTCTGGTCTTTCCAAGCGGCATGGAACTCCTCCGGGTTTAGACAGCCTCTGAGCCAAGGCATTGTCCTCCTGCGAGGAAAATGGCTCATGGCCTCACGTGGTGGAGTATGACTGAACAGACTTTGCCAGCGTCAATCAGCGCCTCTCCGTGTGATTCAGCGTACCTTCCCCCCGTGCAGTTCCCTACCAGTCGGGGGGAGGGATGGGGATTTCGGGCCCGCCGTCTCGCGGCATGTAAACCGCCGGGGAGAGCAGTTTCCCCCAGTGAGTCCGCTTCGCCATGGTCTGCTTGATGTCGGGGGAGACGAGGTCCTGTCCTTCCCTGATTTCCCATCCGCCTCCCAGGGCGCGGTATACTCCCACCAGGTTGCTGGAGATACTGCCGAGAGCGCTTGCCAGGGAGTCCTGCGCAGTCAGCAGGGACTGTTGGGAAGTGAGAACCGTCGTGAAATCCGTGCTTCCCTGCTGATACTGGACGGTAGCCAGATCCAGCGAACGTTTGGCTGCTTCCGCGCTCCGGGCCAGGTACTCGGTGTTTTCCTGGGCGCGCAGGAAGCCCGCCAGGGAATCCTCAACCTCCTGTTGTGCCTGCAGCACCGTGTTTTGATAGGAAATGAGGAGCTCCTGGAACCGTGCATCCTGCAAGCGAACGTTGTTGGTGATTCTCCCGTAGTTCAGGATATCCCAACGAAATGACGGTCCGGCGGCTGCGGTCAGGGCCGATGATCTCGCGATATCTGAAAGTTCGAAAGAGCCGAGGGTGTTGGATACGAAGCCGATGGAGCCAGTGAGGGTGAACGCGGGCAACAGCTCCGCTTTGGCGACTCCGATCTGTGCGGATTGAGCCATAGCGCGCAGTTCGGCACTCCGTACGTCGGGGCGCCGACGAAGCAAATCGGCGGGAATTCCCACTGCCACATGCATGGGAGGGACAGGGATCTCACCGGCTCCCTGGAGTGTCTGGGACAGGCTTTCAGACGGCGGGGCTCCCAGGAGGACGCTCAGAACATTTTTAGCCTGCTGCAGTTGGCCTTCCAGGGTCGGCAGGGTGGCCTGGGTATTGAACAGAACCGTTCGTGCCTGGGCGACATCCCGTTCGGAGGTGGCTCCAGCCCTGAACCGGGCTTCGGCGATCTGAAGGCTTTCCTTTTGCGTTGCAATGTTTTGGCGGGCAATGTCGATCCGCCTCTGAAGGGTTCTTAGCTGAATATACGCGGCGGCCGCATCGGCAGTGAGACTCACCAGCGCGCTGTCGTAATCCGCCACGGAGGCCCTGAGTCCGGCGTCGGCCGATTCGATGGCCCTTCTGAATTTCCCCCAAAAATCAACTTCCCAGGCCGCAGAGAGATGGACTGCATCCTGCCAGTAACTGAGTTGCGTGCCCCCAGCCTGGCCCCTTGCCGCCTGAGACGACCGGTCACCGGTCCGGTTGAAGGTCAAGGCGCCGTCTACCTGCTGGGTCTGAGGATAGATCTCTCCGACGGCAATCCCCAGTTGAGCGCGGGCTTCGAGCACCCGAATGCCGGCTATTTTGAGGGTAAGGTTTTCATGGTAGGCTCGTTCTATGATCTGGTTGAGGACAGGGTCTCCGAAGGCTTCCCACCAGGCGTGGCACTGGGCTGGAGCGGATTGTACCCGTTCATCCTTTGCCTCCAGCCATTGGGACGAAACGGCGATTTCGGGTCGGACATAGTCCGGACCCGCCTTCATGCAGCCGCAGAGCAGAAGGAAAGAACCCGCCAGGATGGGCCAAGCGACGTTGTATCTGAGCAGACCCTTCATGATGCGTGACCCTGGAATCCAACGGACTCCGCCGTTGCTGAAATACCGTTTGCCCGCCTTCACCTCCGTTCGAAGGGGAAGGATTACGAAAAATGGTATCCTGGTAACTTCCAAGTCTCCACGTGACGGCCGGTGTCAAAAGCGTCCGGGGAATTCTTTTCCCATACCCCGATGCAGTAGAAGAGCTTAACAGCAACGCGCCGATCTCTCAACCATTTTTGCCACGCTTTCGAAGGGGCGAAATCATTATTCTGCCTTGAAAGCATACCGGTTTTTCAGTGGAATGATTTCTTGCAGCGCTGAGCGTCTTGTTGGTGTAGCTCTGGATCGTAGTTGACGTGGAGAGCCGGACGGGGGGTAGGCGTCCGACTCCCCACAGGAGGAGGAAAGATTTTCTTTCCGGTTCTATGGATAACGTATGATTGTGGAAAAAATGTGGAGGGATCGTGTGGAAGTTCTGAGGAGCCGGGTGATTTTCAAAAAGAAGTGGAGAGCCGGGCGAGGGGTGTACCCGACTCTCCACTGGAGGAGGAAAGAGTTACTTTCCTAATTAATTATAGCGTTTTTATAGGAAAAGAATATCATTACGATCCAAATTGAAGTGAGCGTTCCTCAGAAGGTTCTGATGCATCCGTTGTTTCGACGGGGACCATTGCTATCGCCAAAAGGACATGAGCGCCCCCACAACCGTGGACCCTGCCACAAGCATCCCATAGCTGACCTTGCGCGTGATGGCCAGTGCTGCCACCACGACAACGACCAGGATCTGCCAGAAGGAATGCACTGTTGGGCGCCCCAAAGAGATTGCTGCTTGAAGTATGAGAGCCGCAACCACTGGCAGGATCCCGTGCAGGACAGCGTGGGTGATCTCCTTTTCTCGTACTTTCAGATAAAATTTTTCGATGAGGTACATGACGAGGAGGGACGGTGTGAAAATGGCCACCGTGGCGACGACTGCACCCGTCAGGCCGGCCACCTTATAGCCGATGAAGGTTGCGCTGATGGCCACCGGTCCGGGAGTGACCTGGCCCAGAGCGATGGCTGCGGCAAATTGTGACGCGCTCAGCCAGTCGTTCTGGTGGACGACCATCCTTTGCATCAACGGAATCATGGCAAAACCCCCGCCAAAGCCAAAGAAGCCCACTTTCAGAAAAGAGTGTGCCAGCTGATAGAGTATAATCATCGACATATTGTCCTACCGTGTCTGCCGACTTGGGGATGATCCTTTTCTGGAAGATGCCGTCACCCATACTTTGATCGCTCCGGCCATGCCACCCATCAGAATCAACCAGATTGGATTGATGGAAAACGCCAACTCCAGCAAAAAAGCCACAACACCGATGACAAGACAGCACCAGTGCGTGGGAGCTCGTTTGACGAGATCCCATACAACGGCAATCAAAAGTCCGACCACTCCTGCCGTCAACCCTTTCATGGAGGACTGAACGACCGTGTTGTCCTGCCAGGCGAGAAAGAGGCCCGCCAAGCCCATAATGAGCACGAAAGAAGGCAGGATGAGCGCTGTCGTCGCCAAAACCATGGTCCCGATTCCGCCCAGCCGATAGGCAATTCCAGCCAGCAGGTTGACAGTGAAGGCTCCCGGGGCCATTTCAGAAAGTGCAATCATGTTTTCGAAACGCTGCTCGGTCAGCCACCGACGCTTTACGACAAGTTCCGACTGAATCAGCTCCACCACGGCATAGCCTCCTCCAAAGCCAATAGCGCCGATCTTGAGATAGGTTCGCGTGATATCCCACCAGGTCGGCTCCCCGGGGGATCCATTTGTATCGATTTTCGGGTTGATTGGCTGCATCGGAGAGCTACCTCCCGGATTTATGCTCGGCGTATCCTGCAGGGGATGTTCTTGATATTGGGAGTCCCGAATTCCTTCCCCAGCTTCCCAATGGAGGTGAGCATGTTGAAGTTGGACTTTTGCCATGCGAACTGCCTGTCCGCCGAGCCTTCCGGGTACCACCAGCCCAGTGCGGCGCTGATCACCTTCGGGTGAACGATGTCGGTGACACGGGCCGTCTGAGTAATTTGCCCGTACCTTGTTTCAATGATTACGCTGTCCCCGTCGCTGATCCCATGCGAAGCTGCCGTCTCGGGGTGGATTTCGATGAGGGGGGAGGGGCGTTTTTGCCGGAGCTTCTCCACCCATCGGTATGATGAAAGGAGATAGTAGCGGCTCTTGGCACTGATCAAAATGAGAGGAAACTCGGGATCTTCCTCTTCGGGCAGCCCTGAGAATTCCGGCAGGGGCTTCAAGTGAAACTTGTCTGCGGTGGACAGCTTCAATTCCACCTTGCCCGAGGGAGTGCGGAAGCCTTTTTCCTTGTACAGTCCGAATCGGTCCGGCCCCTTCAGGTAGCCTTTGGCCACAAAGTCGCGGTAGGTCAATCCGGCCGGTTTGACCACATCGTCGAGGAAGCTTTCAAAATCGTCATGCCAATGTTCGGGAGGGGAAATTCGCTTCCCCAGTTCATTCAAGATCTTGATGTCGGGCCAGCACTCGGGAGGCGGGTCGACGATCTTCGGCCGCGCCAGGATCATGCCGTGCGCGATGCCGTAGTGGCCGATGGCGTTCATTTCGTACTGATGAGCAACAGGCAGGACAATGTCGGCCATGGAAGCGGTGGGGGTCATGAAGATTTCCGCCATGGCCACGAAATCGAAGCGCTTCAAGGCCTCGTAGGTGACGTCGCTGTTGGCCCAGGCCACCAGGGGATTGGTGCACATGCCGTAATAGCCCCTCACGGGGTAGGGCTCGTCCTTGAGCACCGCCTGCCGGAAATAAGCCGGCGGGACCGTCATGAATCTCGGGATG
>DAIQOB010000240.1:0-5014 GCA_036788075.1 Syntrophobacteraceae bacterium | reverse complement strand
AGGGAGCCGCTGAAGGCCGAGACCCTGACGGTCGCCCAGGGGGAGGCGCTCTACTGTCGCGCCACACCTCGCAGACTGAAGGCCCGCTTCGGGAAGCTGGCTTATTATGAGCTCACCCGATACCTCCAGATGGACCCGGACGAAGAAACCTTCTATTTTCTCATCGCCGGCTGCCGTTTCGATATACGGGAGGACACACCCAATGGGGCAGCCGCTTGAGACCCCGGCGAGGTTTGCCTCCGGCAGGCCGTCCCCTCCAGGAAACACATTTCAGGACGGCGTCTCAGTTTTCCTCCGACAGCGCATGATTTTCCTCAAAGTGTGTCAGCAGATCCACGAAAAGCTGGACCCCCATATCGAGAACCTCCTCGTCGAAGCTGAAATAGGGTGAATGGAGTCCATGGGTGAATCCTTCCTCCGGGTTGTGGCAGCCCAGCCGGATGAGAGTGCCCGGTATTTTTTGGAGGAAATAGGCGAAATCCTCGGCGCCCATGCTGGGAGGCTCCAGGCGCACGCCATCTTCCCCCAGGAGCTTCCGTGCCCGCCCCAGGACATATTCCAGAATTTTTGAATCGTTGACTACCGGAGGGTAGCCGGGGTCGATTTTCAGTTCCGCCGTAACACCGTGAGCGATTTCCGCTCCCTTCAGCACATCCTCCAACCGCTGCAGCACCAGGGCACGGATGTCGCTATTGAGGGTCCTCAGGGTTCCCTCCAGGCAGGCTTCATGAGGAATGATGTTGTGGGCTGTGCCGCCGTGAAAACACCCGATGGTCACCACAGCACTTTCAATGGGGGAAACGCTGCGGCTGATGATGGTTTGCAGCTGCGTCACCAGGAATGCTCCCGCCACGATGGGATCGATACAGAGGTCGGGATGCGCCCCGTGCCCCCCCGTTCCCGTCAGTCGAATGGAGAGGGTATCACAGGCGGCGTTGCTGACACCGGGCGTCATCCCGACCTGTCCCACGGGCAGCTCGGGATGCAGGTGCCCGGCGAAGATGGCCTCGATGGGCTCGGCTGCCCGCTCCAGGATCCCTTCCTGCAGCATGGCCAGTGCCCCGCCGCCTCCCTCCTCGGCCGGTTGGAAGAAAAACAGGATCTTCCCACGCCCCGTATGCCTCCATTCCATGTCCAGAAGTCGGCGGATGGTTCCGAGAGCGATCGTCATGTGGGCGTCATGTCCGCAGGCATGCATGGCACCCGGGTGTACCGATGCAAAAGGAAGCCCCGTGCATTCCGTCAGGGGAAGTGCGTCCATGTCTGCACGCAGGGCCAGGGTGGCACCGGGACGGCCGCTTTCGAGCCAGGCCACGACCCCTGTTCCACCCACTCCCTCCTGGAAGGGGACTCCCAACCCTTGCAGCACCTCCGCGATGCGTGATGCCGTTTTCACTTCCTTGTAGCCCAGCTCGGGATACTGGTGGAAAGCTCGTCTCAGCTCCACAAGCCAGTCATGAATGGGCAGACGGTATTTCTCGAGCATGGAACCCCTTTCCAAAACAGAGGAGCCCATCTTCCAGGGTGGGAAAACGGGCTCCTCTCCAACCTATGCTCATCCTGCCTGCATCAGGATGGGAAAGGAGGCATCGAAATATCCGTCGACGTGGCGACGGACCGTTTCCTCTCCTCCCCTTTTCCTTCTTGAGACTTACATGGGAATGTTCCCATGCTTCTTGGGCGGCAGGGACACGCGCTTGGTGGACAGCATCTCGAAGGCCTGGATCAGGCGGGGACGGGTTTCAGAGGGCATGATGACCGCATCGATGTAACCACGCGACGCCGCGATGTAAGGATTGCAGAGGGCATTCTTGTAATCCTCGATGATCTCCTGGCGCTTGGCTTCGGGATTTTCAGCTTCAGAAATTTCCTTGCGGAAAATGACATTGGCGGCGCCTTCCGCCCCCATCACCGCGATTTCAGCTGTGGGCCAGGCAAGAGTGATATCCCCGCCGAGATCCTTGGAGCACATGGCCAGGTAAGAACCGCCGTAATCTTTGCGAAGGACGAGGGTGATCTTGGGCACAGTCGCTTCGGAGTAGCACCACAGCAGTTTGGCTCCGTGGCGGATGATGCCGCCCCATTCCTGGTTTTTGCCGGGCAGGTAACCGGGAACATCGGCAATGGTCAGCATGGGGATATTGAAGGCATCGCAGAAGCGGATGAAGCGGGTGGCCTTATCGGAGGAATCCACATCCAGACAGCCGGCGAGCACCTTGGGCTGGTTGGCGATGATCCCGATGCTCTTGTTGTTCATGCGCGCAAAACCCACTACCATGTTCTTGGCGTAATGCTCGTGAACTTCCATGAAATCCCCGCTGTCCACAATGGCTCGAATGACATGCTTGACATCATAGCTGCCCATGGGATTGTCGGGGATAATGGTGTCCAGTTCGGGGCAGGTGCGGGTGGGGCTGTCGCCCATCTGAACTACGGGAGGATCTTCCATGTTGTTGTCGGGGAAAAAGCTCAGGAGGCGCTTGATCTGGTCGATATTGTCGGCGTCATTTTCACACGCAAAGTGAGCCACCCCGCTCTTGGAATTGTGGGACATGGCTCCCCCAAGCTCTTCCTGGGTGATGACTTCGCCCAGCACCGCGCGAATGACGTCCGGACCCGTGATGAACATCAAACCGGTCTTTTTCGTCATGAAGATAAAATCCGTCATGGCTGGAGAATAGACAGCTCCCCCCGCGCAGGGGCCCATGATGGAGGAAACTTGAGGAATAACGCCGGAAGAGATGGCATTGCGGTAAAAGATGTTTCCGTAGCCCGCAAGAGCGTCCACACCTTCCTGAATGCGGGCTCCACCTGAATCATTGAAGCCAACGAAGGGTTTACCGGTCTTGAGGGCAAGATCCATGATTTTGCAGATTTTTTTGGCGTGCATTTCGCCGAGGGTCCCGGCCCGCGCAGTAAAATCCTGGGCAAAGGCGAACACCTGACGACCGTTGACGAAGCCGTAGCCCGTGATGACGCCGTCGGCGGGAATGTCGACCTTGTCGATTCCGAACAGTATGCCTCGATGTTTCATGAACATATCGAGCTCAACGAAAGTGCCGGGATCGAAGAAGTAATCCAAACGTTCGCGGGCCGTCATCTTGCCCTGTTCGTGCACCTTGGCCACGGCCTTTTCGCCGCCCATCTGCTTGACTTTTGCTTCACGTTCACGCAGTTCGTTCAGTTTATCAGCAACCCTACCCATATGCGCTTCTCCTCCGTCTCGACATTGAAAGGCCTCCGGCTGGAGCCCACTTTACCAAAGTGGCGCCATTCTAATGGTTTAACAAGTGTTGTCAAGCACTTTCCCCTCCTTTGACTGCGTGTCGCACATTATCCCCCACCCCACCGTAGGGAACGTGTCGAAGCTCCATGCCCCGATCCTTTGCCGCCTGCCACAGCAATCGACTTTCCTGCTTCTTTTCCGGGTCGTCCCGCAGAACGAAATGGACAACCTCAGGATATCCTGCCACGAAGTCCAGGGGGGTCGGTCCGTCACACACCAGGGCATGGAAGCCTTGGAGAACAATTTCACCAACAGTGATGACCACGGGCTCCATGATATCAACCGGGCCCTTTGAAGTGAGCACCCGGTGCGGGATGAAGCTCTCCTGCGCAAAGGTCCACAGCATCTGGTCCAGATGATGGGCCGCCAGCGTGGAATCCACCATGACCTGAACCTTCCTGCCCGCCTCATGAAAGCGATCCACCCAGCGGCAGAGAAGGAACCGTTGTTTTTCCGAGGGAGTTTCCACAAAATAGATGAGTGTCGAAGCCATCGTTTCGCACCAGTCAGAATGTCAGCTCGCCAGCTCTGCCCCCAAGATCAATCACTGATGACAGACCTTGTACACCGCTTCGCTGCTGTTGGGCCCAAAATACTGGTCCATCTCCTCGAAAAAGGCGCGGGTGGGATTCACCTGCAGCTTGGGATTGAGGGCGATCACCGCCTCTCCGTGCCGCTCCACCAGCAAATGCAGGAAAGTCTTGCACTCCCCGGGGTGGCTCATGAGCAGATGGCGCAGCCGGCTGAGTCCATCCCGATCGATATGGTCGGCTCGCAGGTGGATGCGAACGGAATCCACGGTCTGCACCTGCGCCTCATCCAGGTTGAGAATGCTGCTGGCAATGATTTTTGTCCCTTTTTCGTCATGCTGGATTTTACCGATCACTACGAGAGGCTCATCCCCCTGCAGCAGGTCCCTCGCTTGAGAAAAGGCTTCGGAAAACGCGACGACCTCGACAATCCCTTCCTTGTCCTCCAGGGCGAGAAAGGCCATGCGGTCTCCCTTCTTGGTGGTGAGTTCCTTGATCACGCTCAGCATGCCGCACAGCACAGCTTCGGTCCCTTCCAACTTTTCTCTCACCCTCTGGGTGTCGGCAGAGCACAGGGAAGCCAGCCGCTCGGCATAAAAGTCCAGGGGATGTCCCGAAATATAGAAGCCCAGGGCTTCCTTTTCGAACTGCAAGGTGATGCGGCTGTCCCAGGCCGGCACATCCGGGACCGCCTGCGGCGGGGTCTTTTGCCTGGAGCGCAGGAGATCAAACATGTTCATCTGTCCCGACTGGCGATCCCGCTGCATGATCTGGGCTTTCTCCAGGGCCGCATCCAGGGCGGCCATGACTCCCGCCCTGTTGGCGTGGAGAGAATCGAAAGCCCCGCACTTGATCAATTGTTCTAGGACGCGGCGATTGACCCTGGTGGTTTCCACACGCTGGCAGAAATCGAACAGGGATGAAAAATCTCCCTGTTCCCGCCGTGAATCCAGGATAACCTCAATGGCCGTTTCCCCCACATTCTTGACGGCGCCCAAACCGAATCGGATTTTCCCGTCCACCACCGTGAAGTCCTTGCTGCTGGCATTGACGTCGGGGGGCAGGATTTCGATCTTCTTCTCATTGCATTCGTTGATGAGCTTCACCACCTGGTCGGTACTGCTGAGGAAGCTGTTGAGAAGCGCCGCCATGAATTCGGTGGGATAGTGCGCCTTCAGGTAGGCCGTCTGGTAAGCGA
>DAIQOB010000239.1:0-5017 GCA_036788075.1 Syntrophobacteraceae bacterium | reverse complement strand
GGTCCCTGAAAGGGAGGCGGCTGCCCTGTAGCGGAAATCGGCTGCGGGGAATTTCCCGAGAAGCGTGGAAGTCCTTTCAGGCATTGCAACAGTGGAACCGAGAGGGGCGGAAATACTATTTCCAGCCCCTTTTTCTGCAGAAACTTCAGGGTATGGGCCATGATGCGGTGACGACGGTTCCTGCTCCCCGGCTGGAATGTATGGTGAAAGAACCGCCGGAAAGCTCCGTCCGCTCTTTCATGCCCGCGAGGCCCATTCCCCGCTGCGGATCGCCGGTTGACGTCATCGCCTGAACGTCGAAGCCCTGGCCGTTGTCCTGAATGTCCAGTTTCATCTGAGAGTCGGTTTTCTGCAGGGAAAGGGTGACGCTGCGGGCACGGCTGTGCTTCACCACATTGTGGAGGGCTTCCTGTACGATGCGGAATACGACGATTTTCAGGTGCTCCGGGATTTCCTCTTCTTCCAGAAGGATATTTTGCCCGATGTGAATTTGCGGATAGGTTTTTTGGAATTCCCGGCAGAACCAGCTCAAGGTGACGAGAATCCCGAAATCGTCGAGAAGGGAGGGCCTCAAAGATGTGCAGATGCGCCGCACTTCTTCTATGGCGCTTTGAACTGTGGGCACCAGTGCAGAGAGGGCCTCAACCGATGGGGTGGCCGACGCGCTGTCCGCGTTGACGATGATGTTTTCCAGTGAGAACTTGATGGCCGTCAGAGTCTGCCCAATGCTGTCGTGGAGCTCCATGGCGATGAGTGCCCGCTCCTTTTCCTGGGCGGTCATGAGCTGAGCCGAGAGCTTCCTCAACTTTTTTTCAGATTCCTGTCGCAACTCCTCGGCTTTTTTGCGCTCGGTGATGTCTCTGGCAACGGCCAGAATGGCAGGCTTTCCCTTCACGGTGAGGAAGTGAGTACTGATTTCCAGGTAAATGGGCCGGCCGTCTTTCCTGATGGAGCGGGTTTCGAAAAGGGTTCTGTCCCGTTCCAAAATATTGGAAATGATCGCCGGAATGTCTGGCTTTTCTTCGGGGGGAGTCAGATCCACGGGGCCCAGCTGCAGAAGCTCTTCCCGCGTATAGCCGGTTGTGGAACAGGCCATTTCGTTGACCTGCAGGAAGTGCCCCGGCTGCTGCTCAGCCGTCAGCTCTGCCACGAAAATAGAATCGTTGGCCTGGTCGAAGAGCATGCGATAGCGCTCTTCACTTTCCGTCAGGGCATCTTCCACGTTTTTGCGCTCCGTGATATCGTTGACAATACAATAAAGCGCCGGGCGATCCTGGAGCTCCAGTTTGCAGACGTGCACTTCGACGTGCCGCTGTTCTCCTGATGCCAGTTGTTGAAGCGAGCAAAAATGCCGCCGTTTTTCCTCCGCCGTGAGGGCGAGTTCATCGAGCACTCCCTCCCTGGGGAAGGCGCTGATCTCCATGATCGTCATGTTCTTGAGCTGCTCGAGGGTGTATCCGTAGAAGTTGCAGGCGGCGGGATTGGCATTGAGGATCGCCCCGGTTTCGGCATCAATGAGGAGTTTGCTGACGAGGCTTTTTTCAAACATTTGCGACAGCTGTTCCTGGCTGGCCAACAGGGCTTTTCCCAGCAGTTTGCGCTCTTCAATCTCCGCCCTGAGAATCTCGCACGTCTTCCGCAGACTTTCGGTGCGCTGCTCCACCATCTCTTTCAGGTGATCGTGAGCGTGCTGCAGCTCCCGTTCCGCCCGTTCCTGCGCGGCAACGAGCCGGGAGGCAATCGCCCCGAAAACCAAAAAGCAGGCGAGGATTGCGCTCCGAACATAAACTTCGTGAAAGGGGACGTGAAAAATGAGCAGATCCCAGAACGGCTTCGCATAAAAAACAAGATAGTCGAAAATCGCATCCACAACCCACGCGATCATCCCGAAAATGCCCGAGATGACAATGATTCTGGTTTGCTTCTTCATCCAGCTACCTCGCGGACTGCTTCCTCGAAGATGCTCAGGCCGACCTCGATTTCTTCGGCGCTGATGGTGAGGGCCGGACAGAACCGGATGGTGCTGTCTCCGCATCCCAGGAGGAGGAGTCCCTTGCGGAAAGCCTTCTGGATGACCTCGTTCCGCCACTCGTGGGCACGTTCCTTCGTGATGCGGTCTTTGACCAGCTCCACACCCACCATGAGCCCCATGCCCCGTACGTCGCCCATGCATTCAATGGATTTCTGAAGTTCGCGGAGCCCCGCCATGAGCTGTTCTCCCCGGGCGGTCGCATTGGCCATGAGGGACTCTTCCAGGAGGGCGAGTGTCGCGAGGGCGGCCTGGCAGGAGACGGGATTGCCCCCAAAAGTGGAAGCATGGGAGCCGGCTTCCCAGGTCATGATGTCCGCGCGGGCCACCATGGCTCCCAGGGGCATGCCTGACGCAATCCCTTTGGCCAGGGCGATGATGTCCGGGACGACCCCGAAGTGCTCCATGGCAAACATTTTTCCCGTCCGTCCCATACCCGACTGCACCTCGTCCGCCACAAAGAGGATCCCGTATTTTCGGGTCATTTTGTACAATTCCCGATGAAATTCAGGTGGCGGGACAATGTATCCTCCTTCCCCCTGAATGGGCTCCACGAAAATGGCCGCCACCTCTTCGGGCGGAACGGTGGTGCGGAAGAGGGGATCCTCGATCCAGCGCACGCAGGCGGTGTCGCAGGAGGGTGAGCACATTCCGTAAGGGCACCGGTAGCAATTGGGATAGGGAACATGCGTGATTCCCGGGACGAGGGGATTGTAGTATTTTTTCTGGATGGTCTTGCTCGCCGTCAGGGACAGTGCCCCCATGGTGCGGCCGTGGAAAGCTCCGAAGAAGGCCAGATTCAAATCCCTGCGGGTGCTCCAGCGGGCCAGTTTGAACGCCGCCTCCACGGCCTCCGCCCCGGAGTTCCCGAAAAATACCTTCCAGGCGCTCTGGCCGGGGGCCAGATGCGCGAGCTTTTCGGCCAGGAGGATTTGCGGAGTATAGTAGAAATCCGTGCCGGACATGTGCAGCAGGCGCTCCGCCTGATCCTGGATGGCTTTGACGACGCGGGGATGACAGTGCCCCGTGGCACAGACGGCTATTCCGGCGGTGAAGTCGAGAAACGAGTTGCCGTCGGGGTCCTCAACCCACAATCCTTCTGCTCTTTCCGTCACCAGCGGATAGATTCTGGTATAAGAGGGAGAAACATAAGCCGTGTCCTTCTGGATGAGCGCTAAAGCCCTGGGGCCTGGAAGAGCGGTTTGAATTTTGGGATATCTCATGGTCGTCGCTCCTTTGAAAAGATGGGCGGTCGGTCTGGTCAGTGCTGGACTCTGTACTTACTATAAAGACGTTTTATGCCATTTTGAATAGCCTCATCAAGCCACGTTTTACGACTGAACCGGAAAGAAGGACAAGCGATATGCCGAAAAAAGAAATCGAACTTCCGTACCGGGTGAGCTACCTTTCGATCCTGGATGAGAATGGGCAACTGGACAAGGAACTGGAACCTGACATTCCCGAGGATTTGCTCCTCAAACTCCATCGGGCCATGCTCCTTGCCCGCAGATTCGACGAACGCATGCTCACGCTGCAGCGCCAGGGAAAAATCGGTACCTTTGCACCCATCAAGGGGCAGGAGGCTTCTCAGCTGGGAGCGGTGGCTCTGCTGGAGCCTTCCGACTGGCTGGTCCCTTCCTTTCGAGAAATGCCTTCGGAGCTCTGGCGAGGCAAAAAGATGGAAAATATTCTCCTCGTTTATGGAGGGTACAACGAAGGGGGCCACATCCCCTCAGATCTCAACGACCTGCCCGTTTCCATCCCTGTGGGGACCCATCCCCTGCATGCCGCGGGCATTGCCTATGCCATGAAGTACCGGGGGAAAAAGGATGTGGCCATGACCTTTTTCGGGGACGGCGCTACCTCCGAGGGCGATTTCTTCGAGGCCATGAATTTTGCCTCCGTCTACCAGGTTCCCCTCATCTTCGTATGCCAGAACAATCAATGGGCCATCTCCGTGCCCCGCTCCAAGCAGACCCGATCCCGGACGCTGGCTCAGAAAGCCCTGGCGTTCGACATGCCCTGCATCCAGGTGGACGGCAATGACATCCTGGCCGTCTACGCGGCCGCCAAAGAGGCCGTGAAGCGCGCCCGGTCGGGCGACGGGCCCACCCTCATGGAATGCATTACCTATCGTATGTCGGTGCACACGACTGCGGACGACCCCAAACGTTACCGCACGGATGAAGAAGTGGCCGAATGGGAAAAGCGGGATCCCATCGTGAGGTTCCAGAATTACCTCAAGGACAAAGGCCTGCTTTCGGATGAGAAGATTCAGGCAGAGGAAGAAGAGGTCAAGAGCGAGGTGAAGGCCGCCGAAGGACGCTGGGAGGAAATCACCCGGAAAACACCCGATCCCCTCGACATGTTCGAGCATCTGTATGCGGAAACGCCTCCTCATCTCCTGGAGCAGAGGGCGGAGCTGGAGCGGGAACTGGCGGAAAAACGGAAGGAGGCGGACAATGGCTAAGCTCACGATGGTCCAGGCGATCAACCTGGCTTTGCGCCAGGAAATGGAGAAAGACGACCGCGTCATCGTCCTGGGTGAAGACGTGGGGGTAGACGGCGGAGTATTTCGCGTCACGGAAGGGCTCATCGAACAGTTCGGTCCCGAGCGCGTCCTGGACACTCCCCTGGCGGAATCGGGAATTGCGGGGTTCTCCATCGGGATGGCCCTTTATGGACTCCGGCCTGTCTGTGAAATGCAGTTTTCCGGCTTCAGCTACCTGGCTTTTCACCAGATGGAGTCTCATGCGGCTCGACTGCGCGGGCGTTCTCTCGGGCGGTTCAGCGTCCCCATGGTGCTCCGTGCACCCTATGGGGCGGGAGTACGCGCCCTGGAGCATCATTCCGAGAGCCGCGAAGTGTATTGGGCCCATACCCCGGGGCTCAAGATGGTCATTCCCTCGTCCCCCCGGAATGCCCGTGCCCTCCTGGTCAGCGCCATCCGAGATCCGGACCCGGTGGTTTTCTATGAGCCCAAAGCCC
>DAIQOB010000238.1:0-5028 GCA_036788075.1 Syntrophobacteraceae bacterium | reverse complement strand
CCGCCCAATTCCGCACGGGCTGCCACGCGGAATTGCATGTGGGACGTCCGGTGGAAACGACTCAGTATTCCAAGAAAAATATCGGTGCGCTGATGGAAGAGGTGGAACATCAGATCAGGGAACTGGCCGCACTGCCGCATCAGACTCCGCAGGCATGAGATTCCGACCTTTGTGGCCTCGGGCGAGACACAGGCATTTTTCCAATACAGAGGGTGCATGAAATGCACCCTACCCTCGACACCTCAGCCTTCCGAGCGGTAACCGAATTCCGAGAGCATTCTCATGTCTTTGCGCCAATTCTTCTGGACCCGCACAAAAAGCCCTAAAAACACGTGGGACCCCAAAAGGGCTTCAATGTCGGTGCGCGCCTGCTTCCCGATTTCTTTCAACATCTGCCCCTTCTTGCCGATGAGGATCGCTTTTTGCGAATCCTTTTCCACATGGATCGTGGCTTCGATGTCGATGCGGTTTCGTTCGGGAACCTCCGTGAAGGTGTCCACCACCACCGCGACGGCGTAAGGAATTTCCTCCCGCAGCAGATGAAAGACCTTTTCCCGGATCAATTCAGCCACCAGGAAGCGTTCGGGTTGATCCGTGAGGTAATCTTCGGGATAGTATCGCGGGCCTTCAGGAAGCAGGCTGATGGTTTCGTCCAGGAGCGTCTGCACTCCATCGCCGGTGAGGGCTGAAATGGGAATGAAAGCATGGAATGCGTGCAGACTCTGGAAGCGTGCCATGAGAGGAAGCAAAGCCTGTTTGTTGGGGAGAAGGTCGATCTTGTTGATCACCAGAAAAACGGGGGTGTTGACCCTGGCCAGATTCTCCAGAATAAACGCATTGATTTCGCGATCCGCGTCGGGCGCTTCTACCAGAAAGTAGATGACATCGACTTCGCTCAGGGTGGAAAGGGCCGTATCCACAAGGATTTTGTTGAATGGGTCCCTCGCCCGGTGTATGCCCGGCGTATCCACGAAGATCACCTGGAAGTCCTCCGTCGTGAGGATCCCCATGATGCGATTGCGTGTCGTTTGCGGCTTGGGAGCGGTGATGGAGATCTTCTCCTGCAGCAGTTGGTTCAAAAGGGTCGATTTCCCCACATTGGGGGCACCCACGAGGCCGACATATCCGGATCTGAAGGGTTTGGCCGATCCGTTCGGAGTCATACGGTTCCTGTCCTCTCATCTGAGATGTTACAAATCATAAAGGGTTCACTGCTGAACGCCCGCATCAATTTCCATCTTGACGCACCCAACGGCACTGGAAACCGTTTGCAGAGATCGAGTGACTTCCGTTCACCTGCACCCGATCCAGCCCATACTTTTCCCGCCAATGATGCAGATTGCTCTGTCCGGGCCCGATGACCTCGCTCAACTGATCCTTCGGTACATCCAGGGCGAGAACGCCGCCGTGCGTTCGTTCCCCCTCCCCCTCCAGGACCCGGTCGATCGACTCTCTCCAGCGGCGGACTCGAACCAGGTAACCGAACGCTGGGTGGTAGGGGCCGGCCAGGATGCGCCCCGGTTTTTCCAGTTCGGGATCCCCGTGCAGCCCCATGCGGGCAATGGGAATGCGGGCGTTCAGGAGAATATCGTACGCCGAAGCGCACCATTCCACGGCTTCATCCAGGGTCAGAGGCCGGAACTTCCCGGCGCGGTGCCATTTGGCCAGGAGCGTCCCTTCCAGCACGAGAGTGGGATAGAGGCGCATCATGTGCGGTCGGAGCTCCAACGCTTTTCCAACGGAAGCGAGAAACCGCTCCCGGGAATCTCCCGGCAGGCCGAGCATCAATTGGACCCCGAGCTGCCAACCGTGGTCGTGCACCAGGGCAGCCGCCCGCTCCACCACTTCCACCCCATACCCGCGCCGACTCTCTTGGAGCACCTCAAGGGAAAGGCTTTGAACCCCCAGTTCCACCGTGTGCACGGGATAGTCCTCCAGAAGCGCACACACCTCCCGACTCATGCAGTCGGGGCGGGTGGAAAAGCGGATTCCCGTGAACACCCCCTCCTTCACCCAGGGGGAAACCCGTTCCAGCAACGCTTTGAGTGTCGGCAACGGCAAGGCGGTGAAGGTGCCTCCGTAGAAGGCAATTTCACCCGGGGCTGCGCCAGCCAAAGCCTGATCGAGCAGGGGGGTAAATATGGAATCGAAACAAGCCGCCAAGTCTTCGGGTTGCGGCTCTTGTCCGGAAAACGAGGCGGTCACAGCATGCTGATTGCAATAGACGCACTGAAAGGGGCACCCTGCGTGAGGAAGAAAAACAGGGTAAATTTTCCTTTTGGAATTCATGACGCGTCAGCAATTCCCGGACCCTGCTCGATGATGTCCAAAGCCTTCTTCGCCGCTTCCTGCTGAGCCTCCTTCTTGCTCCTACCCGAGCCCCGGGCCAGAATTTTGTCATCGAGGGCCACGCTCATGTAAAAGGTTTTGAGATGGTCGGGCCCCTCTTCATCTTCCAGGAAGTAGGTGGGAGTCAGTTTGAAGCGGGCTTGAGTGATTTCCTGAAGCTGTGTTTTATAATCTTTGTCCAGTGCTTTGAGGGGGTGCTCCTCGGGCTCGAGATTCAGGTAGGCTCCAAAGAGCCGCTTCACCACCGCCATGACGGCAGCCAGGCCCTTATCCAGGTAAATGGCCGCCAAAAGAGCTTCCAGGCTGTCGGCGAGGAGGGAGGGCTTCTGCCGTCCTCCCGTCAGCTCCTCCCCCTTGCCCAGCAGCAGATGCCCTCCCAGGTCCAGCTGCTGAGCGATGGCAGCCAGTTCCCGTTCATTGACGATGGCCGATCGCATGCGGGAAAGATCTCCCTCTTTGTAATCGGGAAACTGCAGCAGGAGGAGGTGGCTCACGGTCAGGCTCAATACGGAATCTCCCAGAAATTCGAGGGTTTCATTGTCCGATAGCAGCAGATGGACATTTTCGTGCACATAGGACCGGTGCACCAGCGCCTGCCGCAAAAGTTCGATATTTTCGAACCGGTATCCCAGAGCATCCTGCAAGTCTTCAAGATCATTTGCCTGATTCAGCACTTTTTGCTACCTTAAGTACAAAAGCATGTTTTGAAATCTTTCCGAAAATTGTGTGAAAGACATAATGTTTCCCGATCTTCGGTGGATGTCAAGGACGAATCGCCCCCCAGCCCCCTGGAGTGCAGGCTTTTACTCCAGTTATTCCGGGAAAGGGGAGGCACTTTTGTTCTGCAGCTTTGCGAGCACCCTATCCGAGGCAGCCCCACGAGGAGTCTTATGCTCAGCTGGATACGCTCTCCCAAAACTCCCCACCGGAAATTTGTATTTCTGGATCGCGACGGCGTCATCAACGTCGACCGGCCGGATTACATCAAGAGCTGGGGAGAATACCATTTTTATCCCGACGCTCTCGAGGCCCTTCGATGGCTGCGGGAGCAATCCATCAACGCGATCCTCATCAGCAATCAGTCGGCGTTGAACCGTGGCATCGTCCGGCGGGAGGATTTCTGGGATATCCACGGCCGAATGATCCATGGCATCCGTGAAGCGGGAGGAGACCTTCTGGCCGCCTTCTACTGCCCGCACCGTCCCGACGAGAAATGCGCCTGCCGGAAACCCGAACCGGGCATGATCCTGACCGCCTGTGCAGTCTACCGGATTTCCATGGAAAACGTCTGCATGATCGGCGACAGGGAAACGGACCTGTCTGCCGCCGCTCGCGCCGGGTGTCGGGGCATTCTCCTGGAGCGTCTCTCGGGCGAGGCGGGGGCCGGGGAATCGTCGCCACCTGCCATGCCGTCTCTTGGAGCGGCAGCCGGCCGCAGCGTCTACCCCGATCTCCTGCAGGCCGTCTTGTCCGTCTACGGCTCTGCCGTCACGCCCTGATTTTCATCCTCAGGGGCAGAAAGGATCTCACATGTTCTATCCCCCGTTTCTCATGTTCTTTCTCTTCATTTGTGTATTTCTCCTCTTCATGGCCTTCGCCATGGTGCAGTTCGGCATTTTTGCATGGGCTTTCACACGGTTGGGGATACCCCCTGAATACCTTTTCTCCCTCCTCTTTCTGTCCATCGCGGGAAGCATGATCAATATTCCCATTCGTAAAATCCACCTCGAAGACGAAACCAATGAACTGCCGACGGTATCTTTCTATGGAATGCGCTTCCAGCCGCCGCCCTGGCGCAACCGCCATGAAATGGTGCTGGCCGTCAACCTGGGAGGCGCCGTCATCCCCACCTGCCTGTCCATCTATCTCCTGGCTCACGCGGAAAACCCTTTCCGCATGCTGCTGGCCCTGGGCGCCGTGACCTACATCGTCTATCGACTGGCGCGCCCCATTCCGGGACTCGGCATCGCGACCCCCATGTTCATCCCTCCCATTGCCGCGGCCCTGGTCGCCATGGTGATCAACAGCGAATGGGCGGCTCCGACGGCCTACGTGGCCGGGACTTTAGGGACCCTCATCGGGGCGGATCTGCTCCATCTGAACGATCTGAAGCATCTCAACGCCCCCGTGGCTTCCATCGGAGGAGCAGGGACCTTCGACGGCATATTCCTGACAGGGATCCTCGCCGTTCTCCTGTCTTGACAATAAACCGGCAGGGTGCACAAAAATCCGCCTGCGATTCCATCGCGCAGGGTGGGGGACACTCGTGCACAGACATTGCGTGTAAAACTATTGACGCGAGGATTCTGACATCATGAGCAGCCAGGTATTTTTCACCGATTTGCGCGCCACGGATTCCGAGAACCTCTTGCAGAAGATCTCCAACCTCGTGGACAAGGCGGGGATCAAGCAGGTTGTCAAGCGGAAGGGGCTCACAGCCATCAAGATTCATTTCGGCGAACGGGGCAACACCGCCTTCATCCGCCCCCTCCTCGTGCGGCCCGTTGTGGACGCCGTCAAGGCGGCAGGCGGCAAACCCTTTCTCACCGACGCCAATACCCTCTATGTGGGATCGCGGGGCAATGCCGTGGACCATCTCAAGACGGCCGTTCTCAACGGCTTTTCTCCGTCGGTGGTGGACGCTCCCCTCATCATTGCCGATGGCATCGACGGGCGGGA
>DAIQOB010000237.1:0-5049 GCA_036788075.1 Syntrophobacteraceae bacterium | reverse complement strand
GAACTGGCCGGGACCGTCTCGGGAATCTGCAACATGGGGTCCATGTCCGGCCCCATGTTCCTGCAGCCCGCCGTCGGCTGGATGCTGGACCTCCAGTGGGAGGGAACGATGCAGAACGGCGTACGCCTTTACGAAGCATCCGCCTACCAATGGAGCTTTCTCCTGATGGTCGGGTGGATGATGGTGGCGGCGCTCCTCACCCTCTTCACCACCGAGACCTGGTGCCGTCAGCACTCCGAAGACCAAAACAGCCGGACGTGAGAGGCGAAAAGGCGCAGGGAGCTTTATCTCAGAGGCTGTGTAAGTCCCCCTTTGATAAAGCGGGAGGAGTTGCGTTTCCCCCTTGGCAAAGGGAGGAATTGTCCCTCCCCCTTGTCAAAAGGGGGCAGGGGGGATTTTATCGGTGAGTGTGAACACCACCGTCTTGATGACCGTTAGCCCCTTTGACCTGTGTTCACTTTCGTCTGTAAATGCCCATTCTTCAATTCCCCTGCTCCTCTGACTCGGCCAGGCGCCAAGAAGGATTTTCTGTTTAAGCTTTCTCTCTCTCTTCACGATTAGGGTGAAACAAATATCATGACAGATCATTGGGATATTTTTTTCACCAGCTTGTTCCGGCGGATGTCAAGAGAGGGGTGGGATGTTCAAATCGCACTGCTTTGATAGAGTTACACAATTGCATATCTGGGTAGCGCTGGTGGGGCTGATCTGGTCCGGCGTATTGTTTGGGCTCTACCTATGGTCTATCGACATCGAAAAGGAGCATCTGGCCGAGTTGATTAAGCTCAAGGGTGAATCGCTGGCCTACCATACACAGGTTCTGCGTAACTGGGTCGGCGGCCACGGCGGCATCTATGTGGAAGTGGATGACAAGCTCACCCCGCATCCTTTGTTGTCAGCGATAGCAGAACGGGACATCGAAACTCCATCGGGTCGAAAATTGACGCTGTTGAACTCCCCTGCTGTCCTGCGCCAGATATCGGCCGAGTTCGAGCGCGGCACAGGGGACCGCATACGGTTAACCTCACATGAGCCGATGAACCCCTCGAATCTTCCCGACGCATGGGAAAAACAGGCTTTGGACGCTTTAGGAAGTGGCAGGCAGGAAATATCCGGTTTTGTCAGCAGTGAGGGGCAAAATGTCTTTCGCCTGATGTACCCGATGAAGACTCAACCTGGATGCAGGCGTTGCCACCTCTCTCTCACCGAAAAGCCTGCACAGGTTCTTGGGGGGTTGAGCATTCTCGTGGATAAGACGCCTTACGATCAGCTGAACAGCAAAGTAGTGCACCAGTTCAGCCTGGGCTATCTCGGTATCTGGATCATCGGTCTGTTCGGCATCACCACATCCGATATCGTGGGGGCACGTTTGCTGCGGCGTATCGAATATGCGTCCACGCATGACGGCTTGACCCAGCTGAAAAACCGGCGCGAGATCGAAAACCTGCTTGCCCAGGAGATCAAGCGGGCACAACGCTATGAAAAACCGCTGTCAGTCATGATGCTGGATATCGACCATTTCAAGCGGGTCAATGACCGCCACGGTCATCAGGTCGGTGATGAGGCGCTGCGAGTGGTGGCGAGAACCATCATACAGGAAGTACGAAACACCGATTTCGTGGGCCGCTACGGTGGCGAGGAGATACTGGTGATTGCCACGGAGACCGGCATCGAGGACAGTAAGGCCCTTGCGCAACGCCTGCATGCTGCCGTCGGTAGGGCACCTATACCGCTGAAGAATGAGGAAACTTTGAGGGTTACTGTCAGTATTGGAGTCGCCTCCTTCTCGGTGGCACATAACACCATGCAAGCCCTGATCAAGGGCGCGGACGAGGCCCTTTATCGAGCGAAGGAGAGTGGGCGGGATCGGGTGTGTTATTCAGAACCGCCCCCCACCGCTTTTGATCGACGGGCTGCGGCTTGAAGTCACTCTGTTGATAAGGTCTGCCACAGATTGGAACCTGCCCCCCCATTCGCTACCTGGAAGCCTGATAGAGCAGCGACAATTCGGCCTTCATGATCATTTTGAGCGGTACGTGAAGGATGAGGGCAAATGAGCGGAGCACCCTTCAAAAATTATTCAGGTCAACGACATTTTTCTTTGAGACTCAGCCTTTTTGAGTACAATATCTCATTATCCGCAACATCTTCTATTCCCTTAGGATGCTCACAATTCGTCAAGGAGATTGCCCGTGAAAGTGGTCATTGTGGGTGCTGGGGAAGTGGGATTTTATTTCGCCGAGTGGCTTTCTTCCGAGCAAAAGGAAGTCGTTGTCATCGACAAGGATGAAAATGCACTCCGGCACATGACCGACCATCTTGATATCCAAACCCTCCATGGATCCGGTTCCAACCCCAGGGTGCTCGAAGATGCAGGGGTTGCCAAATCGGACATTATATTGGCCGTCACAGACAGCGACGAAGTCAACCTGGTGGCCTGTATTTTCGCAAACTTATTGGCCCCCAGCATTCAGAAGGTCGCTCTCATCCGCAACGATGACTACGGCGCTTACCAGGAGAAGCTCGCCAGGGACATAGTGAACATCAGCCTCGTCATCAACCCTGAGTCCGAAGTCGTAAATTCCATTCTGCGCATCATGAGCGTTCCCGAGGTAGACCAGATCCACGATTTTGTCGATGGCCACATCCGCATGGTGGGCAAAAAGCTGCCGCCCGAAAGCCCGCTCAGTGGCATCAAGCTGACACAGCTCCCTGAAAAGGTTGGAAAAAATCGAATAATCATCGCTGCCGTCGTGCGGGACGATCGTCTCATCATACCGCGGGGCAAAGATACCCTGCAGGCGGGTGATTTCGTCTATTTTGTGTGCCGGAAGAATGAAGTACCTAAAGTGCTCGAGCTTTTCGGTAAGGTGGGCCATCCCGTCAAAGACGTGATGATCGTTGGGGGTGGCAAGATCGGCTACCGTCTGGCCAAAAGCCTCGACAACAAGAATTTCAATGTGAAGCTGATAGAAATGGACGCTGAGCGATGCCGCGCTGTGGCTGGAAAGCTCCATCGGACGATGGTCCTCCACGGGTACGCCACAGATCAGGCCTTCATGGAGCAGGAGCACGCCGGGAGCATGGACCTGGTTGCGGCCGTCACCTGGGACGAAGAGGTGAACATCCTGGCAAGCCTTCTGGCCAAGCGCCTGGGAGCCAAGAAAACGGTGGCCCGGGTCAACAAGTTTGCTTATATCCCCCTGGTACATGCCATCGGTATTGACCACATTGTGAGTCCCCGTCGATGCGCCATCGATTCCATCATGCCTTCCATGAGACGGGGCAAGGTGATGTCGACGGTCTTCATCAAAGGCAAGGAGGCGGAAGTGCTGGAAGCCATGGCCCTTCCCGGTTCCGAAATGGTGGAAGCCCCCCTCAAAGACATCAAGCTGCCCAAGGAGGCACTGGTCCTTTGTCTGGCCAGGGGAGATCAGGTGCTGATACCCAGCGGTGATACCCAAATTCAGCCTCATGACAGGGTCATCATCCTGTCCACCCGCAAGCACCTTTCCCGTATGGAACATCTGCTCATGAGCAAGCGCAGGCTTCTATGATCCGATGGAGGCTCATTCTTCGCATTGTAGGCGTGCTGGTCGTGTGCATCGGGTTGAGCATGCTGGCGGCACTCGGGTTTTCAATCTACTATCGGGATGCCGGATTGAAGCCCCTTCTCATCTCTATCGCCATCACTGTCGCGGCAGGGGGATTTTTATCTCTGGGCGGAAAGAGGGCACCGGCCAAAGCTCCATTGACGCACCGGGAAGGCATGGCCGCAACGACCCTGTGCTGGGTGGCGGCCGCTGTTTTCGGTGGCTTGCCATTCTATTTTGGAAACATACTGCCTCATTCCGAAGACTTTGTATTCGAGGCCATCTCCGGGTTTACCACTACGGGAGCCTCCGTTATCCGTGATGTGGAGGTCGTTCCCAGGGGGATACTCTTCTGGCGCAGTTTGACCCACTGGCTGGGCGGCATGGGGATCATCGTCCTGGGCCTTGCCATCCTTCCTTTTTTGGGCGTAGGTGGCATGCAACTCTACAAAGCCGAGGTCCCGGGTCCCCTTCCAGACAAGCTGAAGCCCCGCCTCAAGGATACGGCCATGATCCTCTGGAAAGTCTACGTGATGTTTTCCATCGTCGAGGCCATCCTCCTCATGTTCGGTGGCATGGACTTTTTCGATTCCTTGTGCCACACCTTCGGAACTATGGCCACCGGCGGCTTTTCCACCAAGAATGCTTCCGTCGGATATTACAACAGCATCTATATCGACGTAATCGTTACGATTTTCATGCTCATCGGCGGAATGAATTTCAGCCTGCATTTCCAACTCTTTCAGGGCAACCCCAAAGCAATGTGGAATGATGGAGAATGGCGGTTTTTTGTGATCACCTACCTGGTCTTTGCAGGCCTCATCGTCGTCGATCTCCTGGGAACCCACACGGAATCGCTGGGGCTGGCCACCCGCCATTCAGCTTTCACCGTGGCTTCCATCATCACCACCACAGGCTATGCCACGGCGGACTTCGAACTGTGGCCGCCCTTAGCCCAGTGCATTTTGCTGATGTGCATGGTCATCGGCGGGTCGGTGGGCTCCACGGGAGGCGCCGTCAAATGCATGAGGATCATGGTCGTCTTGAAGCAGTCCTACAGTGAACTGTTGAGGCTCATCCACCCGCGTGCCGTCGTTCAGGTCAAAATAGGGAGGCAGGTGGTGGCCCCCGAAGTCATGAGCGGCGTGTGGGGCTTCATGACTCTATACCTCATGCTGGTGGTGGTATCGGTGATCGTCGTGGCCGGAACGGGAGCGGACCTCATCACCACGGTCACCTCGGTCATGGCCTGCATTGGGAACGTTGGGCCGGGCCTTGGCGCCGTAGGACCGGTGGACAACTATTACGGCATGTCTTCCCTCGCCAAATGGATTCTCTCTCTCGACATGCTCCTGGGGCGTCTCGAGATTTACACGGTGCTGATCCTCTTCATTCCAAGGTTCTACAGGAAATGAGCAGAGGAAAAACCGCTCTGTCACCATCAGTGAGAGACTCT
>DAIQOB010000236.1:2818-5060 GCA_036788075.1 Syntrophobacteraceae bacterium | reverse complement strand
TGATATGAGATACGTTTAATATCCCAGGTCCCAGCACAAGTCAATACTCTCACGCAGGCTGAGAAGCCCCGGGCAATGTTGTTGGCTTAACGTCACCCCGGTGAAACCCGGGGTCCAAAAAGTCTTTATTTTCCTGGATTCCGGCTTTCGCCGGAATGACGGAAATCAGCTAAAGTCACCCCCCCTGGGCTTTCGCACACAACGAAGGATGAAATGGACTTTTCAGAGAAACAGCATTAGAAGCCCCGGAGAGCATCGTACGGGCAACTATCCAAAGAGAAGTATCTTTGATTTCGTAGGAGAAAATTTCTTGACGCATGAACGCAGCATGGTATGCTTTTAAGGATTTAAAATTATCGAGAGCATTGATTCTCTCATCCGCCACACCGAAAACTGCCCCTTGGCGCTATCGTTTCACCGTTTAGATTCCCCTCATTTATGAACTGGAGGATAACTTCGATGGCCGTACTTTCCAGGATCTTTTTTCTCGTCACCTTCCTGGCCGGCATATGCGTCATCCCAACACCTCAAGCATGGTCACAGAACACTCCGGAAGTCCTCGAACAGGCTGCACCAGCCGATCATTCCCTTCAAAAATTGATACTGCACCAGGCTACCATGTGCGAGAAGGTCGAAAACCTGACTCCCATCCGATCTGCAGTCGCCTTCTCTGTATCCGCCGGACAGGTCTGCTGCTTCACATCTTTCGATCCCGTTCCTCAACCCACGCTGATTTATCATCGCTGGTTTCACCGGGATGAGCTCAGCACTCAAACCAGGCTCAGGCTCTATCCGCCCAAGTGGGCCACCTACAGCGTCATACAGCTGAGAGAAACGGACAAGGGCCCCTGGCGCGTGGAAGTGACCGATCAAAACGGCCACGTGTTCGATGTTTTTCGTTTCAGCATAACCGACTGACTCAGTCTGACCCATTATGAAATTTCTCGCCTTTCTCTATACGGTCCGCTGGCAAGACTTGGTGGACATCATCATCAACAGCTACATTTTGTTCCGGGTGTACGTTCTTTTCCAGGGGACAAACGCCTTTCGTGTTCTAGTGGGCATCACATCCCTGTGGATCCTTCAGGAAGTAGCCGCATCCATCGGGCTCATCCTCACCAGCTGGGCCATTCGAGGCATCACCACCGCAGCAGCCGTCATCATCATTGTGGTCTTTCGCAATGAAATCCGAACCGCCCTCCAGGTCCGGAACCTCAAGACCTTTCTCTGGGGCTCACCCAATAGAGAACAGGCTACATCCATTGAAATCATTACTGAAAGCGTCTATCAGATGGGGAAAAAGCGCATCGGCGCCCTGATTGTTTTCCCGGGTAAAGAGGACCTGTCAGAAGTGATCCATGGAGGCATTGTATGGAACGGGGTGGTTTCGCAGGAAATGCTCGTGAGCATCTTCTGGCCGAAGAACCCCGTACACGACGGCGCCATCATTGTGCGGGGAAACCACATTACGGAGGTGGGTGTCCTGCTGCCCCTCTCCCAGCGCCAGGATCTGCCCACCTTTTACGGAACGCGTCACCGGGCCGCAGCGGGACTGGCCGAGCGCACCGATGCCCTGGTGGTGGTTGTGTCGGAAGAACGCGGGCGTGTGACCGTAGCCAAAGACAACTGGATCAAGCCCATCGCTCAGCCTGAGGAATTGACTCAGCTCCTGAGAAAGCACCTCAATCTTTCGGACGGCTTTTCCGTCGATCAACAGAAACGCGAACAGCTGAAGCTGAGCCTGGCGGGAATACTGTCGCTCCTTGTCATGACGGGCATCTGGTTCGGGTTCACACGAAGTGACGACACGGTCATCGCCCTCAATGTTCCCGTTGAATATGTCAACCGGCCGGCCAATTTCGAGATCCTCGAAACCTCCATGGATGAGGCACGCCTGCAGCTCTATGGCTCCAGTGCGCTCATCAGATCTCTGCGCTCCGGCCAGGTGCAGGTGCGCATCGACCTCGGAAAAGCCACCGAAGGACGCAACATATTCCCCATCACACAGGAGAACATCGTCCTGCCGCCCGGCGTTGCCCTCAACAAGGTCTTTCCCCCGACCATCGAAGTGACTCTGGACGTTCCCGTTACCAAGGAAGTACCGCTCCAGGTGGACTGGGTGGGACGCCTGCCGGAAAACCTGCTCCTCGTCAACACAACGTTAGCTCCTGAAACCGTCAAGGTCATCGGAGGGAGCAAGATTCTGGAAAAGGTCCATACGCTCTACACCGCCCCCGTAAAA
>DAIQOB010000236.1:0-2808 GCA_036788075.1 Syntrophobacteraceae bacterium | reverse complement strand
TGACGCCTCCCTCGCTGAAACTGGTGGCTGGCTCCCCGGACAAGGTGACCGTCAATTACCAGATAGCCGAACGGTCCGCGGGAGAAAAGAAATAACCCCGGCGCAGGAGCACTGCGCCCCAGAGCATGAGGGGTGAAGAGACGATGGCCTGGATATCGGCCCAGCAGGAAGCCGCCTGGAAAATCGGCACTTACACTCACACCGTTTCTCACCAATCCCGGCAGGAGCTCCCGTTCTTCAGATAATCCATAATACGATCGGCTCGTTCTGAGATTTCAGGGATGATTTCGGCGAGGACCTTCAGGTAAATCAGGACTCTTTTGGACTGATGCTTGTGGGGAATGTCAAGGGCGGGATGGTCTAGAAACTTTATGACCTCATTGAGGAGATGCAGGTTGTCCTTATTGAGATCCACATAAGCCAGCTCCTGCCATCTTTTCTTCAGATCCTCCGGGAGATGGGTCATTTTCATGGCCAAGCCCTCATCCAGACCCATCCCTATTCCCTTTTCCAGCCGATCCAGAAGGTCCTTGCTCTCATCCCGCTCCTCCTCCCAGGCCCGGCTGTCCAGCAACTGCTTCCATTTGGGACGAATTTTATTCTCGAGCCATGTCTTCCCCAGGCTGGGGAGGATCGGCATCTGGGCTAACTCGGTCTGATCTGCCACCAGGGCTTCACCGAGCTGCACCAGGTCATTCTTCCCCTTCACGCTGTCCAGGTGAAGGCGGACCAGTTCGTTGAGGCGCATGAGGACAGCACTTTTGCGATCCAACTCAGGAAACGTTTTGTTCAGGAGAGATTCCCACTCCGCACGAAGCAGGCCGATTTCCGTATTGATGGCTTTGAACAGGAATCGGAACTTTATGAGCAGATTTCTCAGCTCGTGGGCCAGGTCATTGCAGCTTTGGAGGCGCTCCCTGGCGAGTTTTTTCTGCTCTTCTGCAAGGGTTTCACGTACATGGAGGGAAAGCAATTCGGTGCCGAGCGTCCGGGACAATTTCTTGATGATTTTGGTGGAACGGTCCCCGCGCTTGATGCTGTAAGGCCTGAAGTGGATCTTGATGACTGCAACGACAACGTACTCACAATCCTGCCAGATGGGGTTGCCCTGATAGTCCAGGGCGTACTGGAGCGCCTGAACACGGTTCCCGTAAAGATACGACTTTCGAACCAGCACCGGCTCCATGTGATGAAAATCTTCAATCTCTCCACTGAGCTGCTTCCTGACACTGCGTCCATCTTCATAAGGATCGTCGGCTGTCCAGCTCTTCTGCCTTTCCACGCACCATCCCATGGCCTCCATCACGTGACCGGGGCGGTCCCGGTACTGCTCCCAGGTTTTTCCAGGAAAATTATAATCCGAAGCTTCGGGCAACCCCCACTGGATCTGATCGCTCCCGTCCAGGCGATTTCCCGATGTGACCCGCACCGCCTGGAGTTCGGGCATGGGCGAGACCAGATAAATCGTGCCTTTTGTGGCGTCACTGAGGCAAAACAAAATAGTTTCGATCATATCCTTGCAGGTCTTTTCAAGGATATTCTTGTTGATGATCATCTTGAATCATTCCCTTCGACGACGATACTTGAGGTAATTCACTCCCGCCACCTCTATGTATCCCGAAAGCCTGCAAGGGTCAACTCGCTTTTGGATGCCTCTCACGCCCTGCCGTAAAGCGCGCTCATCTCCCCGAGACGCACGGCGAGGTCCTCTGTCATCTGCCCGGAAGTCAAACGCCATTCCCAGTTTCCGTAAGTTACTGAAGGAAGGTTCATCCTCGCAGCTTCCCCCAATCCCAGAACATCCTGCATGGGGATAATGGCCGTATGGGCCACAGACCGCATGGCAAGACGCACCATTTCCCAGTGAACATCCACCTCCGATACGACCTTACCGATATAATTAAAGAAACGTTCTTTTTCCCTTTCCCCGAGCTCCCTGCTGAACCACCCCCGAGTCGTGTTGTTGTCGTGGGTGCCGGTGTAAACAATGCCGTGGGGTGTGTGATTGTGGGGCGCATATGCATTGACCGGCAGGTCTTCTCCAAAGGCGAACTGGAGGAGCTTCATCCCGGGGAAATCATAGGCGGCCATGACTTCCCGCACCTCGGAGGTGATGATTCCCAGATCTTCTGCGATAATGGGCAGAAAAGCAAAACGCCTCAGAAGGGTATCGAAGAATCCGCGAACCGGCACGGCGACCCATTCGCCATTGACGGCCGTCTTTTCACCATGGGGGATTTCCCAGTATTGCACAAAGCCCCTGAAATGATCCAACCGGATCATATCGAACAGGCGGGCATTATGCTCGATCCGTTTCACCCACCACGCGTAGCGTGTCTCCCTGAGCCGGTCCCAGTGGTAGACCGGGTTGCCCCAAAGCTGGCCTGTGTCGCTGAAATAGTCCGGTGGGACGCCGGCAACAAAACGGGGCTTCTTTTCACCGTCGAGCTTGAACAAATCGGGATGAGACCAGACATCGGCACTGTCATAACTCGTATAGATGGGCATATCCCCGATGATCTGAATTCCCTTCTCATTGCAATACTTCTTCAGTGCAAACCACTGCCTGAAAAATAAATACTGATAAAATTTCTCCTGCAGGACCCGGTCGGCCAGCCTCAGCCGCCAGTGGGCTAGAGCCGCCTCCTCCCTGTCTCTTACCTCCCTCGGCCACTCGCTCCAGGCCACATCCCTGAATTCTTCCTTCAGAGAGGCAAAAAAGGCGAAGCCTTCCAGCCAGGACCCGTTTTCGATACAGAAGAGGTCAAATTCGTGACTCCCTTGACCACTGTCCCGGAAATTTTCGAA
>DAIQOB010000235.1:0-5079 GCA_036788075.1 Syntrophobacteraceae bacterium | reverse complement strand
AATGCAATCACAACTGACGCAACAACTCCCAGGACCCTTGTATTCAACATAGTATCCCTTCTCCTGTTACCTGGCGCCTCGCAGTGGCGGAAGGCTCCGCTGAGATCGGGTGAAGCCCGGCCTCAGTCGGGAAATGAGAGTATCCCAGACCGGGACCCAGTGGTATTGACTTGACGTCATCCCGGTGAAAACCGGAGTCCAAATCTCTTGGATTTGCCGGGATTCCGGCTTTCGCCGGCACGACGATCGGAGCTTAAGTCAACGACATTGAGACCGAAATCCCCGCTGCGGCACAGTGTCCCTACCATACCGCAACGGTCGCCAAACGGAAGTAAGCAGTGCCTTTCACCTTTGTCCGCTATTCACGCAGCTTAAATCTCTGTATTTTTCCGGTGGCAGTCATGGGCAGCTCTGCCGTGAACTCCACCCATCGGGGATACTTGTAAGGGGCAAGGCGATCTTTCACAAACTTTTGAAGCTCCTTTCCAAGGTCATCTCCGGGGGTGAAGCCCTTGTTCAGGACAATGAATGCCTTGGGTTTGATCAGGTCCTCCTCATCCCGCTTGGCCACCACGGCACACTGGGCAACCGCCGGGTGATCCAGCAGGGTGGCTTCCACTTCCAGAGGGGAAACCCAAATGCCGCTGACTTTCAGCGTGTCGTTGGAACGGCCGCTGTAGTGGAAATACCCTTCCTCGTCAATGGAGACGACATCCCCGGTCTTCATCCATCCGTCTCTGAAGGTCTCCTTATTCTGTTCCGGCTTGTTCCAGTAGCCGACAGCAAGGGATTCGCTGGTGACCCACAAATCACCCGTCTGTCCCATGGGGACTTCGGCGAGATCGTCGTCGAGGATCTTTACCTGGTAGCCCTTCAGCAGTGTGCCGGAACAGCCGATCTTCACCTTCCCCGGATGATTGCTGATGTAAATCCAGCTCACTTCTGAAGACCCCAGGCCGTCCAGAATCTCTACCTTGAAGCGGTCCACCCACCGTTTGTAGATGGGGCCAGGCAAAGCTTCTCCGGCCGACGTACAGAGTCGGAGAAAACTGAAATCCGCCTGGAGCTTCTTCTCATCCAGGGTCTGAAGCAGCTGAGCGTAAGCTGTCGGAACCGAAAAAAACATGGTCGGACGATACTTCTGAAGGTTGTTGAGGGTGTTTTCAGGAAGCGGACGCTGTTCATCCAACACCACCGCGGCCGCGTAATAAAAGGGAAGATAGAGACCCATGTTCAGCCCATAGGAAAAGAACAGCCTCGGAACTCCATGGACGACGTCGTCGGGCTTGAAATCGAGAACATGATAACCGTAGGTTTCGACTGCATACACGAGGTCTTTATGCAGATGGATCACGCCCTTGGGCTTGCCGGTGGTACCGGAGGTGTAAAGCCAGTAGGAATGGTCGGTGGGGGTGGTGGGATAGACATCCAGTGCCGAGGACGCTTCGGACTGAAGATCCCTGAGGGAGGGATGTTCCCCGGTGGATTTCCCTCTCACCACGATGCGCTTCAGCTTCGTTTGGCCGACGGACAAATCAGCGATTTTGGAAAGCAGATCCTCTTCCACCACCAGCACCGTCGCTTCCGAATCGATGATGAAGTATTGGAGATCCGCAGGCGTTGTCAAGATGTTCAGGGGTACGGGAACCGCTCCAATTTTCATGGCCCCAAAGAAAACGGCAATGAAGTCGGGACTGTCGTGCATCATCATCAGGACACGATCGCCCTTCTAAACCCCCAGCTTGGAGAGGGCATTCCCCGTCTGGTTGGTGAGCCCATAGACTTGCTGGTAGGTGAGCTTGTCATCCTTAAAATAGATGGCCGTCCGGCTTCCCCGCCCATTCTCAATATGCCGCTCCAAAAGCAGGCTCACCATGTTGAATTGTTCCGGCAGTGCAAAGCCATTTTCCCAGGGTCTAATGTTTATGTCTTTGAATTCCATCGATCTGGTCTCCTCTTTGACCGGCATGATTAAGGGTCCTTACCTCTTGTATTCACCAAATACACCGACGGTTCAGCTTCTCCTTGGATCTGCGTGGAGAATACAAACCTTCGTAGTCACACACCATCTGGGCAACGCGTGCGACTGCGGATCCTGATCGGTCGGGCAGCTACTGACGGCATCAGCGGGAGCGGTTACAGCGTGAAATGGGAAGATGCATGGACTGATCCACCATTTCTGCAGGGATGAGAATCTGAAGACTTTCCTGGAGCAGACAATCCATTGGAATGAACACTTGCCCGATTTTGGCAGAAACGCTCGCCCCCGTCTGCATGGGGTAAAAAATCGCCACTTTACCTCCGTTAAATTTACTATAATGAACTTATTTTATCCCCTCAATGTGAGCATTATGGAATTTACAGCATGAAAACACGAGACAGATTGAGGGTGCAACAATCTTATGACAGGATTTGCAGAGGAAGACAAGCGGTTTTTAATTCATCAGTATGAATTAAATTCAATTCAGCATAATGAATTTGATCCATGATTCGTGGGGAGCATCCCTGCACGTGCGGGAATGGCCACTGGAGGGGGAGAGGGCGGAGAAAAGACGGACTCCCGTCGAGGGATGGGAGACAGACTTACGGAGGCCCATGAAACAAAACGGCCTCATGCCAAAGGCATGAGGCCGGTGTGACTCAGTCAGCAAGACTGTCAGATGTTAAGAAATGTCAGCTCATGGACTGCTTGCGGGATCAACCAACGACGAGCAGTACAGCGCCCTCGTCCACGGCGTCACCCTTTTTGAAATTGATCTTCTGAACAACACCCGCAACGGGACTTTCGATGGCGTTTTCCATCTTCATGGCTTCCAACACCACCACAACATCCCCTTCCTTGACCGTTTGTCCCTCCTGGACTGTCAGGTCGAAGACTTTACCCGGCATTGGTGCTTCAATATTTGTTGCCATTGACTACTCCTCCTCTTCGTTAAAATTCTTGAACAACTTGAAATTCGGCGCATGAATTACTCTTTGCGCCAATCGCTTCCCTTACTCCATCACAGCACAGACGCTCGCTCCATCTCGGTCCGTCTGTAGCCCACCCACGGAGGCGAACCTCAAAGACGGCTCGGAAAAGCACCCGCACTGGATGTTCACCCGCGATAGTGCAACTCGCATTTGAACGGCAGTTCCCCGGCGAGTTTTCGGGCAAAGTCTTCTACCCGCGCATGCTCTTTCGGATTGTGGATCACCCCTCGAAGCACCAATCGTTCGCCGTCGTACTCCACGTCGAGCGTTGGAAGCAGAAAAGCAGGATTCGTGAGAATCGCAGCCTTGATTCGTACCGCCTCCGCCCGCATCAGGAGGGTCTTTTGGGATTCCTCGGTCTTTCGTTGATCCCTTTCGCGCAGTAGTTCGATGACCGCTGCCGTTACTTCTTCGATGGTCATTTTTCCGGTGTCGAAGGTAAAATCATACTCTGCAGGATCACTCACTTCTTTACCGTAAAGGGCACGAATAAAGCAAGCTCTTCCGTTATCCACCTTCTCCATGAGCCAGCGAGCCATCCCCTGGTCCACAGAGTCCCGCTTCGTGATTCTTGCCAGTTTCTCGTCCAGAGGGGCGACAACCCGAATGCTGAGGGCATGAGGAATCCCCTTCAAGAGAAACCCGCCTCCCCGCCCCATGATCACCACATTGTCTTTGGCGGCATGGGTCAGGATGGTTTTCTGAAGCATGGCGCCAAAACCCCGGAAAGACCAGTCGTACTTCTCCCAGACAGTCGGACAATGCTCATCGAGGTCCTTCGCCCATGTCTCCCATTTGTGTCCAAGGGTTCTCATCTCGCTGAGGATGGAATCTTTGTCCACATATTCATATCCCAGGGACTGGGCGATCTTCTGCCCCATTTCCCTTCCACCACTCCCATATTCCCGCGAAATTGATAGAATGGCCATAATTACCTCACCCGTTCCTCACGCCGGTTCAGCCTTCACTGCATGCGTCGATAGATTCATCCACCGGCATACACCCGTTATACAGCTCACCCGGAATGACCTCCGTGCTCACCATGCCGTTCCGCGGCTTCCTGCGTCCTGACCATCCACTTGATCCAGAGCTTGCCCACCACGATGACACCGACGGCAAAAAGGGCTTCCATTGAATATTGGAAAACTTTGCTCGGAGCCAGCCAACGGGTGACAACGGGATCGGTGAAGATCATCTCGGCCCCCACCCTGCCCAGTATCGCAGCGCCAATGTAAACGATGATGGGATACCTGTCCATGAGCATGGACAACAGGTTGCTCGTGAAAACGACGAAGGGAATGCTCAACCCAAGGCCGAACAGGAGCAGGAAAAGGTTTCCATGAGAGGCTCCTCCCACGGCGAGCATATTGTCGGTCGCCATGGTGATGTCGGCGATGACGATCACCTTGACTGCCTGCACAATGGTCGAAGCTTCCCGCTCGAAGGAATCCTCGGGAGCTCCCTCCACAAAGAGCTTCACCGCGATCCACAGGATCAGAACGCCGCCCACCAGTTTGATGTAGTTCACCTGCAAGAGTTGGGAAACGAAAAAGGTGAGAATCACCCGCAGAAGGACCGCGGCACCGGCGCCAAAGAGGATACCCTTCCGCCGCTGCTCCGCGGGAAGGGAACGCACGGCCATGGCGATCACCACTGCGTTGTCCCCGGCCAGGATGAGGTCGATGATGACGATGCTGAAAAGTGCAGTGAAAAAATTCCAGTCTAAATGAAAACTTGTCAGTGTACTCCAGTCCAAGTCTCATCCTCCCTTTTCTGGAACTACATCGAGGCGAGACGCGGAGAAGGACCACAGGGAAAGCCCTCTACCCATCGCCACACTCGCGAGCGGAAAAATGCCCCTAGCCCAGGCCCATTCCCTTGAGTACGGAGAGCATGATGGCGGCGGCCATGATGGAGCCGATCTGGCCTCCCGTGTTGGCCCCCATGGCGTGCATCAACAGCCAGTTGTTCCTGTCATATCGGCGGCCTTCCGTCATCACCACACGTGCCGCCATGGGATAGGCGGAAATTCCGGCGGCTCCCAGGAGCGGATTGATCTTGCCGCCACTCAGGACACACATGATCTTCCCAAAAAGGACCCCGGTC
>DAIQOB010000234.1:0-5086 GCA_036788075.1 Syntrophobacteraceae bacterium | reverse complement strand
TCTCGATCGTGACGTCAAAGGTCTTGTTGCAGTCATCCGTTCCGGCAAGGCTCTGGAACATGGTGGCAACCGTTCCCGGATAAGCTTTGCCGACTTCCGCCTGAACGTCGATATGAGAAAGCACACACCAGGGGATGGTATCCTGCAGCTTGAAGGTATCGACCACGTCCTTGAGCGCTTTTTCAACTGCGGCAACACTCTTGACCTGGCTGTCCACAGGGTTGGTCCCGATGACGATATCGCCCGTAGCGTAGGAGAATGCGTCAAACACCTGCCAGACAACGTCTTCGGGATGGTCCGTGGGTGAATTGGGCTGAATGCGGGCTCCCATGTAGCCTTTCGCCCCCATTTGAGTGCCGGGCAATGGGTTGAAGATCTTCTGCCCGATGGCAATGAGCTCTTCATTGGTCATCAGCTTGGGAACGCACCCGATCGTTTCACTGGTGAGACCGTACATGATGCCCTTGATCTCACTTTCGGGCCGGCTCAGCAGGAAAGCTTTCAGTTGCCCCATGGTCCAGTCCTTGACCTTCTCGTATTGGACCGGGTCGGTGGTCTTCCAGATCAATTGCGTCAAGTCGTCCGACAACAGGGGGTGTTCGTAGAGGTCTTTGATCCTGGTATTGGCCAGAAGTGCCCTGGCATTTTGCCGCGTCGCCTCGTCCGCGGCCACGACACCGATGGCCTCATCGCCTTCCTTGAATGCGTTGGCGGCACCGATCACCTGCCGATAGAGTGTCTGATCGAAACCGCCCTTCACTCTGCCGATATAATTGAATATATCCTCATTCTGGTTGATTTCCTGGATGGCAATGACCTCGGCGCCAACCGGCCTCGCAGCGAGGGAGACCCCTGCGAGAGTGGCTCCAGCAGCCCCCAGCATTGCCAGAAAGGTTCGACGGGGTATTCCTTCACGCCCATTGGACAGCAGGTCATTATCCACAGCTTGTTCCCTTTTGTTAATCTCTATGCAACAAAGGTTATCGACCTCAATCCAACTCAACGCGGACCGGCTTGACGTTCCAAATATCCCGGCAATATTCACGAATGGCCCGGTCGGAAGAAAACTTGCCCATGCGGGCGACGTTGAGGATGGACATGCGCGTCCAGCGCTCCGGGTCTCGGTACGCTGCGTCGACTTGCTGTTGTGCGTTCACATAAGCCCCGAAATCGGCGAACAACATGAAGGTGTCGTGGTATAAAAGTGAATCGGTGAGAGGCTTGAAAAGCTCCTGGTCACCCCGTGAAAAATGGCCCGACGTCAGGCACTCGATCACGCCCTGGAGCTCCGGGTTGTCCCGGTAATACTCCATGGGCTGGTAGCCGCTTCTTTGCAGAGAAGCCACCTCCTCGGCCGTCAAACCGAAGAGGAAGAAGTTCTCTGCACCCACTTCCTCCCTGATCTCGACATTGGCCCCATCCAGGGTCCCGACGGTCAGGGCGCCGTTCATGGAAAACTTCATATTCCCCGTTCCGGAGGCTTCCTTGCCCGCCGTGGAGATCTGTTCAGACAGGTCGGCGGCGGGATAGATGAACTTGGCATTCTTGACGTTGAAGTCGGCGAAGAAGACCACCTTCAGCTTCCGGCTCACATCGGGATCGTTGTTGACCACCTCCGCCACAGAGTTGATCAGTTTGATGATGCGTTTGGCCATGAAATAACCGGGTGCGGCTTTCCCTCCGAAGATGAAGGTTCTGGGGCATATGTCACAGGCCGGATCCCGTTTGAGGCGATTGTACAGGGCGATGATGTGGAGCACGTTGAGGTGCTGCCGTTTGTATTCATGGATTCGCTTGACCTGTATGTCGAACATGGAGGATGGGTCCACTTCGATCCCGGTGCGGGCATGGATCAGCCTGGCGAGATTTTGCTTATTTTCATGCTTCACCCGGCGCCAGGCTTCTCGAAAATCGCCGTCGTCGACAAACTGCTCGAGCCGCCTCAGTTCTTCAGGACGGCTGACCCACGCTTCGCCGATTTTTGAGGTGATGAGCCGACTCAGGCCGGGATTGCTCAAGACCATGAAGCGGCGCGGAGTGACCCCATTGGTCTTGTTGCTGAACTTTTCCGGCATCATGTCGTGAAAGTCGCGCAGAACATCTTCTTGCAGCAGCCGGGTGTGGAGCTCCGCCACGCCGTTGACGGCATGACTGCCGGCACAGGCCAGGTGTGCCATGCGCAGGTAGCGCTCACCGCTTTCGTCGATGAGGGACATCCGGGCCACCCGCTCTTCATCCCCTGGGAATCGAATTCTCACCTCATCCAGAAAGCGACGGTTGATCTCGTAGATGATTTCCATGTGCCTGGGGAACAGGCCGGCAAACAAAGCAACGGGCCACTTTTCCAGGGCCTCGGGAAGAAGGGTGTGATTGGTGTAGCCGAACGTATTCCGGGTGATGTCCCAGGCTGTTTCCCAGTCCATCCCGTTTTCGTCCAGGAGCAGGCGCATCAGTTCGGCAACGCCTATGGCGGGATGAGTGTCGTTGAGCTGGATGGCGAAGTGGCCGGCAAACTGCTTCAGGTCACCTCCGAACAATTTGTAGAGGCGCAGCATATCCTGGAGGGAACACGAAACGAAGAAGTACTGCTGTTCAAGGCGAAGCTCCTTGCCCTGAAGGGGCTCATCGTTGGGGTAGAGCACCTTGGTGATGTTTTCAGAGGTGATCTTCTGGTCCACAGCCCTGTAGTAGTCCCCCACATTGAAGGCCTCGAACTCGAAGGATTGGACAGCTTCGGCCTTCCAGAGCCGCAGGAGATTGCAGGTATTCACCCGGTATCCCAGGATGGGTGTGTCGTATGCGACCCCCTTCACCGTCTTATGGGGAATCCATCGAACCCGGAAACGCCCCTGATCGTCCTGGTACGGCTCCGTACGTCCACCAAAACCAACATCGCAGGTGATTTCGGGTCGGCGGATCTCCCAGGGATTGCCCAGCCGGAGCCATTGGTCCGTGCGCTCCACCTGCCAGCCGTCCCGGATTTCCTGATCGAAAATGCCGAATTCGTAGCGTATCCCGTATCCGATAGCGGGTATCTCGAGGGTTGCCAGAGAATCGAGATAGCAGGCGGCGAGCCTTCCCAGCCCTCCATTGCCCAACCCCGGCTCTTCTTCCTGGTCAAAAAGGGCCTGAATGTCCAGCCCGGCATCCTCGGCAGTCCTTCGGACCTCATCGTAGATACCCAGGTTGATCATGTTGTTTTCCAGGTGGGGCCCCAGGAGGAATTCGGCCGAGAGATAGCTCACCACTTTGAGGTTTTCTCGCCCCATTTGCTCGACGGTTTTGATCCAGCGATGCAGGAGCTGATCCCTCACGGTAAAGGAGAGCGCCGTATAAAGATCATTTGTCGTGGCCACCACCGGCAGCCGCCCCTGGGTGTAGAAAACGTGCTCACGGAAGGTGCGTCGCAACCCTTCGAGGCTCATGTCCGAACGGCTGCCCAGGTGAGCATCCGCAAGCGACGGCACTGATTTGACTTTTTTCTCCATTTTCCTGCTCCCCAAAAAGCTATTGCGCAGCCAGAATGCTGGTGTTGCCGCCCCGAAGAGCAGCCACTGCCGCTTTGACCCGTTCCGCCATGGAGGCTTCGGCCAACGCCAGGTAGGATCGAGGATCATATTGCTTCTTGTTCCCCACTTCCCCGTCGACTTTGAGGACTCCGTCGTAGTTTTTGAGCATGTGGTCCGCGACGGCCCGCGTGAAGGCGTACTGGGTGTCCGTATCGATGTTCATTTTGACGACGCCGTAGTCGATGGCCTCATGAATCTCTTCCGGTAGAGAACCAGATCCGCCATGGAATACCAGGTCGAACCGGGCATCACTGCCGTACTCCTTCTCCACGGCATCCTGCCCATCTCTCAGTATGGAGGGTTTGAGCTTCACATGCCCGGGCTTGTAAACTCCATGGACGTTCCCGAAAGTGGCGGCCAGGAGAAAGCGTGCTCCCCGGACGGCTCCCAGGCGGCGAGCGACTTCCAGCATGTCCTCGGGCGTGGTGTAAAGCTTTTCGGCGGGTGCGCCTTCGGCTTTGATTCCATCTTCTTCACCTCCCACCACCCCGGCTTCGACCTCGAGGATCAATTGGCTTCGATGGCAACGTTCCAGGAGGGGGACGGCAATATCGAGATTTTCTTTGAGAGGCAGGGCGCTTCCATCAAACATGTGGCTGTTGAACAGGTTGGGAAGGCCGGCTTTCCGGCGCCGCTCCGTTTCCTCCACCAGAGGGATGAGGAAACCGTCCAGTACCTGAGCCTGGCAATGATCCGTGTGGAGCGCGACGTAAATATTGTAACGGTCGGCTGCCCTGTGGACGTGCTCTGCAATGGATATGGCCCCCAAAACCATGTCCTTCACCGAGGAACCGGAGGCGAAGGCCGCACCACCCGTCGAAACCTGGATGATTCCATCGCTCCGAGTCTCGGCCAATCCCTTCAAAACAGCGTTGGCAGTCGTGAGAGAGCTGACATTGATGGCGGGATAGGCGAAACGATTCGCTCTGGCTCTGTCAAGCATTTTGCAGTAGATTGCATAATCAGCGACCGGCATAGGGCCTCCTCATTTTTGGGAAAAGCAGTTGCATCCAGTTTGTTTTGGCACCGATACACTCGAAATGGATCACTCCCTGGACCCTTTTGATCTTATAAGAGAACCATGTGTTCATTAATATTGGACTTTGGTCCAATATTAATGCTTCCGGGGAATCTATTAAAATGCTGTTCATGAGCCAGGAGTATCCGGCAGGAAATCACTCTCCTCCCTTTTTGTCCATCCTCCATCATCACGAGCTCCAGGCGGGAATCCGAAAGGACTGGTCCCGCATGACTGCCGGGTCGTGTTTGACAAACGGACGGCAAGAGACTAAGAGACTGTCTAAAAATTCCCCCTTGAGGGGGGCAGGGGGGTGTCCAGATTTGGCAAACCCAAAAAACACCCCCCACCCCAGCCCCCCTATAGGGGGGAATCGTAGCGGGTTTGACTCCCGAGCAGACGAATTTCTAGACAGCCTCTAAGTACAGGTTTCCATGAGGTTCTATGTTCCAGCCTCTGCCTGTGGAGTGCTCAGAGAAGCAACATTGACGGTAACGGG
>DAIQOB010000233.1:0-5112 GCA_036788075.1 Syntrophobacteraceae bacterium | reverse complement strand
GCAAAAAGATGGCGCGCCCTTTGTGCAGGGGCGAAGGCCCTGGGGAACCCGCTGGTCCGGAACCTTGCAACCATCGGCGGCAATGTGGTGACGGCGAGTCCGTCGGCCGACCTGCCCCCTTCCTTGATTGCCTACGGTGCCAGGGTTGTTTTGAAAAAGACGTCCGGAGAAAGGGTTGTATCCCTGGATCATTTTTTTCTCGGTGCGGGGCTGACGGAAATCGCTCCCGATGAAATCCTGACGGAAATACAGATCGATGCTCCTCCCCCCTATTCAGGTGCCGGCTACATCAACGAAGGCATTCGCAAGTGTCGAGACTGCAACGTGGTCAACGTCGCCTCCTTCATTACACTCGACGGGCCCGACGGAGTCATCAAGAACGCCAGAATCGTGATGGGTTGCGTGGGGTCTACAGATTTGAGGGCTGTGTCGGCTGAAAAGCTCCTGCTGGGTGAGAAGCCCAGTGAAACGCTCTTTGCCAGAGCCGGCGAGGCAGCCATGCAGGAAGCTGCACCCCGGGGTTCTGCGGAATCCAGGGCCTCGGCCGAATACAAAAAAGACATGGTGGGAGTGCTGACCAGCAGGACGCTCCATCTGGCCTGGAAGGAGGCTTTGGGGCACTAGCCATGGCGCATCGGCCCCATTGCGGCTGACCATGATCAGGGATCATTCATCGAGGAGACGGTTCATGAAAAGAATCATTCAACTGACGATCAACGATAAAGAATATGAAGTGGCTGTCGAGCCCAATCAGACGCTCACGGATATGCTTCGCTATGAGCTGGGACTGACGGGGACAAAAAAGGGATGCGAGGTGGGAGATTGCGGGTCGTGTACGGTGATCATGGATGGTATCCCGGTCAATTCGTGCCTGGTTCTGGCCATGCAGGCCAATGGAAGGAAAATCACCACCATCGAAGGGCTGGAGACGGAAAGGGGAATGCACCCCATTCAGAAGGCCTTCGTGGAAAAAGGCGCCATCCAGTGTGGATTCTGTACGCCCGGTATGATTCTTTCCACCAAGAGCCTGCTCGACAAAAATCCAAATCCCACCGAGGAGGAGATACGCACAGGCATATCGGGAAATCTTTGCAGGTGTACGGGGTATCAGAAGATCGTCGATGCAGTGAAATCTGTCGGTAAATAGCGTTGTCCCGGGTTGCAAACAGTCTGCTGCAGCACCACGGGCGGCAAGCGACAGCATGCAAGGAGAGATATGAATGAGCGGATATGATGTGATCGGTACGGAAGCACCCAGAATCGATGCCCCCGACAAAGCCACCGGGCGGGCCCTGTTCATAGATGATATGACCATGCCGGGCATGCTTTACGGCGCACTGCTGCAGAGTCCTCTGGCTCACGCCAGGATTCGCAGCATCGATACCTCCGCCGCGAAGCAATTGCCGGGGGTGAAATCTGTTGTCACCTGTGAGGACGCGGGCCTGGTCAAATACGGGGTGAGCCCCGCACGGTACGATGAGACCCTCTTCTGCCATGACAAGGTCCGTCACGTGGGTGACAATGTGGCTGCAGTGGCGGCCGTCGACCTGGAAACCGCCCTGGAGGCCGTCTCTCTCATCAAGGTGGATTACGAGGAGCTTCCCGCAGTCTTCACCATCGAACAGGCCATGGCTGAAGGTGCGCCTCTCGTGCACGACATTTATCCTCGAAATATCAGTGCGGAGGTCCATAACGAATTCGGTGACGTGGAGGCGGCATTCAAAGAATGCGATCTCATCAAGACGACCTCCCTGGTCAACAAGCGCCAGGACTGCGCCTTCATCGAGCCTCAGGGATGCATCGCTTATTACGACCATTCCGGCACCCTGACCCTCTACTCCTCCACGCAGGTCCCCCATTATACCCAGCGCAGTGTGGCCATGGTGCTGGGAATGCCCATAGGAAAGGTCCGGGTGGTGAAGCCCTACGTGGGAGGCGGGTTCGGAGCCAAGGCCTCGGCAAACCATATGGAACTGGCGGCGTGCCTGATGTCCATGAAAACCGGGAAGCCCGTCAAAATGAACTTCGAGCGAGAGCAGGTCTTCTACCACGGTCGTTCGAGGCACCAGTTTTTTCATACGATGACGACGGGAGTGAAGCGCGACGGCACTATCCTGGCCCTCAAACATGAATGCTACATGAACGGCGGCGCCTATTCGAGCTTTGGCATCGCAACGGTCTATTATGCCGGATCCCTGCTGGGCGGGCCGTACAAAATGCCCAACATGAAGTACGACGGCTACCGCATCGCCACCAATCTTCCCGCCTGCGGCGCACAGCGTGGACATGGCGGTGTCATCGCCCGTGGCTGCTGGGAGCAGCAGCTGGACATGATCGCCGAGGAGCTCGGTATGGATCCTGTTGAATTGCGCCTCAAGAATATCATGACTGCCGGGGACGTTACATGCAACGACCTGAACATGAGCAGTCTCGGCATGAAGGAGTGCATCGAGGCGGTGCGGGACGCCTCCGAGTGGAAAAATAAAAAGGGCAAGCTTCCCAGGGGCAAGGGCATAGGGATGGCCTGCGGGTTCTTCGTGTCCGGCGCCGGTTATCCCATCTATCGGTCCGACACTTTTCACGGCACGGTGGTGATCAAGCTCACCGAGGACGGTGGAACCGCTCTGGTTTATACGGCCTCGGCCGAAATCGGGCAGGGTTCCGATACGGCTTTTGCCATGATCGCTGCAGAAGCGCTGGGAATTCCTTTGGAAATGGTGAGGCTGGAATCCGGAGACACGGACTTCGGCGTGGACCTGGGGGCCTACTCCAGCCGCCAGACACTCATGACGGGTCATGCCACGAAGGAAGCGGCGGAAGATGTCAAACGCCAGGTGCTTGAGGTCCTTTCCAAAGAACTGAATGTTCCCGTTGAGGACATGGACATCAAGAAGGGCCTCGTCGTCTTCAAGAAGGAAAAGCCCGATTTCAGCGGACTGAGAACCCGCTACATCAAGGAGCACCGAGGCTGGGTCGACAACCCGGGCGCAGAGGATGAACTCTCCTTCCGGGAGGCTTCGCGTATCGCCTATCTTGCCAAGGGAAGCATCGTGGGCACCGGCAAGTACAAACCACCCGAGCTGGGGGGGAAATTCAAGGGCGCCGCCGTGGGGACTTCCCCCGCCTACGGCTGTTCCGCCCAGATCGTGGAGCTCACCGTGGATGAAGGAACGGGGAGGATCACCATCGATAAAATGGTGGATGCCCACGACTGCGGAAGGGCTATCAACCGTACGTCCGTTGAAGGGCAGATGCAGGGTTCGCTTTCCATGGGTATGGGGGAAGCCTTGTTCGAGGAAGTCAAGTTCGACGCCAGGGGGCGCATCCTCAATGCCGACCTGGCGGAATACAAGATCCCCTCTGCACTGGATATGCCGCCGACGGAGGTCATCGTTGTGGAGAGCAATGAGCCCAACGGACCTTTTGGAGCGAAAGAAGTGGGGGAAGGCAATATCATGGCCACGATTCCCGCCATTCTGAATGCCGTCTACGATGCCGTCGGAGTCAGGATTTACGAGCTTCCATTGAATCCTGAGAGGGTATACAAGGCGCTGAAGGAATATAAGGAAAAAAATAAAATCTAGGGTGCAGGACGCATGTGCTTCCTTCCGGTCCGGTTTCTGCGTTTACATCGAGCCAAAGCCGGAAGGGGGCATGCAGCCAACGAGGAGAAAAGGTGCACGGAATCAAGATCACCGCAAACGGCTTTGAGATGGAGGTCCCGCGCGAAACGACGCTGGAAAAGCTTCTCGATATCCTGGAAGAAACCGTCCGGCCCGATGTCATCGTAGAGCTCAACCGGAAGTTCGTGCATCTCAATGACTACTCTGCCACCTTCCTGAAGGAAGGAGATGACGTGGAAGTCATTCATCTGGAGATGGGGGGGTGATGCACTCCGCCGCTCCCATATAGCTTCCTGAAAGGTCGGTAATGCTCGGGTTCTCTCCACATAGGGGACACCTGGGGTTCCTGGGCACAGTGATGGCCCTGAAATCCCCTTCCAGGAAATTGTAGACCAGGAATCGGCCCAGGAGGCTCTTGCCGATGCCGAGAATGAATTTGAGGATCTCTCCGGCCTGGATCAGCCCGATCTGTCCGGGAACGACATTGAGGACACCGACTTCGTCGCAGGGGGGCACCGTACCGGGTGGGGGGATCTCCGGAATCATGCATCGCAGGCAGGGACCGCCTCCTTTGGGAAAAAAGAGGCTCGCCTGGCCGTCGAACCCGACAGCCCCTCCGAAGACGTAGGGCTTTCCTGCAAAGTAAGCGGCGTCGTTGAGGAGGAATTTGGTTTCGAAGTTATCCGCTCCATCGACGACCACGTCGTATTCGTCAACCAGGCTCAGGGCGTTGGCCGGGGTGAAACGCTCCTGGTGTGCAGTGACGGCCATATCCGGGTTGGCACGGAGCAGCGTCGCCATGGCCGATTCGGTTTTGGGTCTGCCCACATCGCCGGTCCCATGGAGGATCTGCCTGTGGATGTTGCTCAGATCCACCCTGTCGAAATCGACAATTCCCAGTGCACCGACGCCGGCTGCGGCAAGGTAGAGCGCGATGGGGCTGCCCAGTCCGCCGGCGCCCACAAGGAGGACCCTTGATTGCAGGAGCTTCAACTGGCCTTCCTCTCCAACGCCCTGCAGCAGGATTTGCCTCCTGTACCTTTTTGTCTGTTCGCTGGACATTTCCCCTTTCGTCGACATGGGCATCTTCTCCCCGCTCTTCCTCGAATTCAAAAACAAGGTATTTTGCTTTTGTGCTCGGCCAGTCACTGCCCAGCAACGGGTATCCACTTTCAAGATAGTTGAGTTTTGGGCATTTAACAACATGCGAAGGTGAGCGTTTTCTTATTGCCACACTGTTGGATTTCAGGCACTTGGACCATGGATTTTCCAGGGGATGAGCCGGCGTCAGCCGGCATCCCATGGGAGATGGAAAGGAGAAAGACAATGCAACTGGACTTGAAGCTTCCGGAGCTCTTCAATGCGGCAGATTACTTCGTGGATCGCAATGTGCGGGAAGGTCGGGGCAACAAGGTCGCTGTGATCTGTGAAGATCGTTCCTTTACCTATGCGGATATCCAGTCCGGTATGAACCGGGTGGGCAACGCCC